>CAIYXO010000530.1 GCA_903930165.1 uncultured Verrucomicrobiota bacterium
GCACCGACACGGCCGCCTGCGTGATCGTCACCCCCCCTGGCCATGCTCGACCTCCACGACACCCTCGGACGTTGGAATGCTTCCGAAACAGAACGGACCGGACCGGAGTTGCTCGTCGCCGACCTGGAGTCGACGGCGATACGGGATTCCGGGCTGGTCGGCCGGACACTGTTGGCGTCCCTCCAACGTTTCGGCTGTCCCGCCGGCGTCGAGGATGTCGTGCCGCTGCTGGGATCGCCGACCCGCGTCCTGATCGCCCAGGTCCTCGTCACCTATCTCGCCCATTCCCTGGAGTCGGCGTTCCGCCTTGCGGAGCGGGTGGAGGCGGATTTCTGCGAAAGGATCCTCGGATCGATCGAGGCCTCCGGGGGGATTCCGCCGACACCCGGGGCGGAGAATGCGTTTGCGGTGCTGCAATCGGAGGGTGTCCGCATCGTGCTCGATTCGGCCCTGCCGCGGCGGGTGGTGGACTTCATCCTGGCACGGAATTCATGGCTGCGTTCCGGACTGGTGGACGCGGCCGTCGCGGCCGAGGAGGTCGGAACGCCAAGGCCCTCGCCGGAACTGATCCGGCAGGCGATCCGTCGCGCACTCCCCGGAGGTTCCGCCCGGGTCGCCAAGCTGGCGTCCTGCCCTGGCGATCTCGCCGCGGCGCACTCGGCAGGCTGCCGTTGGATCCTGGCCTACAGCCGGGGACCGGTGTCGGCCGCCGCCTTGAGGCTCCAGTCTCCGACCCATGTCATCGAGTGCCTTGGCGAGGTCTCCGAGGCGTTGATCGGAAGGGTGTTGCGTTGAGGAGCCGCCGTCTCGAGCGAGCCTCGGCCAACCGGTGTCGGTGACTTCTGTTTCGGGGGCGTGACGGGATGGTGAACGGGGTGGGTCGGAATCGACATCGGGCCGCCACAACCCCGACACCCCGTATTGATCTTTGGAGCGTTGTCTACGGGCTCCGGTTCCATGCGAGGATCGCGGTCCACACCGGTCACTTCGAACGGCCTGTGGCACACCACTGAATCCATGATCACCCCAACACCCAGAGCGATAATCTCGGCGCTGACCTGCGCCGTCGTCCTCAACGGCGGACTTCTCGCCGAAACGGCGGAGCTGAACGGCGTCTCCCGGCTAACCCTGAATCCCGGAGCGAACTTCATCAGCGCGCCCCTCCAACGGAAGCCTGCCTACGTTGGCAAGGTTTCGGCGGTGACCGCGAACAGCGTCACGTTCGCCGGCTATCCCAACTGGTCCGTGAACCAGTTCGGACCGGTCACGGTCGGGGCCTCCTCGATCCCGCAGTTCGCGGTGATCGTGCGTTCGGACGCCGCCTCCAGCCCTGGAATCCAGGGTGACTGGTGGCTGGCCTCCTCGAACACCGCCGGGACGGTCACGGTCCAGACCTCGGGCGCCGATCTCACCACCCTCGTCGCCGTCGGCAGCGAACTGGAGATCCGTCCGCTCACCTCGATCAAGGATCTGTTCGGTGCCAACAACTCGGCCGGGATCATCGCCGACACGAACTTCGACTTCCTCACCACCGAGGAGGACGTCATCCGGGTGGTCAGCGGGACCAGCTTCACCGACGAGTTCGTGTACCACACCGACGCGGTTCCCGCGGACACCGGCTGGTACTTCAACGGCGAGTACGCCGGCGACGGCTCGACCCTGCGGATCACGCCCAGCCGTCCGCTCATGTACTTCCGCAAGACCGGTTCCTCCGCCCTGACCCTAGGCGTCGCCGGAGCGGTCCAGACCAAGCGGTTGACCACCTACCTCCAGGCCGGTGCCAACGCCGTCGGAACCGTCTTCCCGGTGAATGCCCCCATCGTCACCTGCAACCTCCTCGAGTCCGGCTGGAACGCCGACCTGAACTTCGACGTGCTGACCGCCGAGGAGGACATCGGACGCCTGGTCAACGGGACGGCGTTCGGACAGGACATCTTCTATTACGCGGGCACCGGGGAAGCCAACGGCTGGTATGTCGGCGGCGACCTCACCACCACGTTCAGCTTCGAGCCCCAGCGTGGCTACATGCTGTTCCGCAAGACCGGCGCCCCGACGCTCGCGTGGCGCCAAGCGGTGCCGTTCACCTACTGAGACCCACCCGGTAAACCCCAACCTCCATCATCGATTCCATGAACAAGAAATTCCTTTCCCTGCTCGTCTGCTCCGCCGTCGCCGCCAACGCCCAGGCGTTCCTCACTGCCGACATCAAGACGGTGTCCACCGACCTCGGCTCCTCGACCTCGTCTTCGATCCTGACCCGGCTGTTCACCGACAGCGCCTTCACGGCATCCGCTCCGATCGGATACAACATCTGGTTCGTCGCCGACACCGCGCGTGACGGCGTCCCGACCTCGGGTGTGCTCGAGGGATCCATCCTCGGTGCGGACGACCGCCTGGTCTACTCCGCCCGTCTCGACGGCGACAATCCGGGCAGCACCCCGGGTCGCTTCCGTGCCAACGGCGTGAGCATCGGCTCGGATGTCCTGACCGGAGGCGTCACCCAGGCGCAGGTCCTTGGTGCGAACATCTACGTCTACCTGTGGAACTCGGCCGACACCACCTTCACTCCCGACGCCGGGGACCAGTTCGGCGTCTACAACACCGGCACCTTCACCGTGCCCGAGATCGGAAACGCGTTCTGGGCCATCGACGGCAACATCAACTCCACCGCCTTCACCGTGAGCGCGGTTCCCGAGCCCGGCGCCTATGCGGTGCTGGCCGGGGCCGGACTTGCGTCCTTCACCCTCTGGCGCCGCCGTCAGCAGCGCCGCAACGCCTGAAAGTTCCTTCCTCGTACTCCATGAAATTCTCCAAACTGCTCCTCGGCCTGCTCGCGGCGGCCGGCCTTTCGGCCCAGAGCGGATCCGCGGCGACCAACCTGGTCAGCGGCTACCTCTACGGCACCAACAACTGGACCTCGGACAACACCTACATCCTGTCCGGCTTCACCTATGTGATGAGCAACGCGGTGCTCAACATCGAGGCGGGCACCGTCGTCCAGGGTGTCACCGGTTCCGGCACGGCCAACGCCCCGGTCAACGACTTCGGCACCCTGTTCGTCTGCCAAGGCGGCAAGCTCAACGCGCTCGGCACGGCCACCCGTCCCGTGATCTTCACCTCGGACGGCGACGACGTGACGGATCCGGGCGACCTGGCGTTCCCCACCCGTGGTTCCTGGGGCGGCGTGGTGCTGCTCGGCAACGCGCGGATCAACAACCCGGCGTGGACGACGAACAACGTGTCGTACGACATCTACGAGGGATTGCCGGACACGACGGTCACCAACACGACCGTGGGCAGCCCGTTCCTGGGCCAGGTGGACCACATCCACCGGTTCGGCGGTTCGAACGACGACGACAGCTCCGGCGTGATGCGCTACGCGTCCGTCCGTCACGGCGGCAAGAAGCTCTCGACGAACAAGGAGATCAACGGATGGTCGATGGGCGGCGTGGGCCGTGGGACCACCATGGAGTACCTCGAGGCGTACTGCATCGCGGACGACGGGTTCGAGTTCTTCGGCGGATCGGTGAACACGAAGCACCTGGTGTCGGCGTTCAACGACGACGACGCGTTCGACACGGACGAGGGCTTCAACGGCAAGAACCAGTTCTGGTTCGCGATCCAGGAGCCCGGTGCGAAGGACAACGGGGCGGAGCAGAACGGCCAGCCCGAGCCGAACGACGTGTACGTCGCCGGCGCTCAGCCCCTGCCGAACTACGTGGTGCGCAACGCGACGCTGATCGGCGCGGGATCGACGAGCTCCGCGAACAACGCGCTGCGTTTCCGCCGTGGCAACATGTCGAGCTGGATCAACTCGGTGTTCACCGGCTTCGGTGGCGTCCGGGTGCTGATCAGCGACGACGGCGTCTCGACGCCGACGGTGGC
>CAIYXO010000531.1 GCA_903930165.1 uncultured Verrucomicrobiota bacterium
AGGTACCCGGCGTCCGTCAACCCTTGGGCCGCTTCCCGGACGGCGTCGGCGGTGTCAAGTCGGCTCCAATCATGTTGTGCTATTTCCCGCAACGAGTCGCCGTCCTTCACTTCCCCGGCGCGGATGTGTTTCAGCAGGACTTGCGCCGCGGTCTGGCCCGTCGTGCCGCTCCGGTAGATCCTGAGCGCGTGAGCTTCCAGGAACCGGCCCCACGCCAGCGCCCGATGGGTTGCCGACAGCGTGATGGGTCCGGTGCCACCCGCCGTCAAATGACACAGCAGCGACAGCGCCGCGACGGCCTTGGGGCATTTGCCCAGATAGGACTGCCACTCCGGACTGTGGCGATGGTGGCGGGCGGATCTCTGGTTCTCACTGTACCATTCGTTCCACGCGTCCTGGGCCTGTTCGCTGAACCGCAGAAACGGCATGTCACTGTAGCGGTCGGTTTGCGCGCCGATGTTCGCCGGGTCCAGGTTGGCCAGCGACCAGAAAAGCGCGTGGGCGGTGTCGCGGGCCTGGTGGTCGGGCCAGCGGTCTAGGTCCCGCCAGTCACCGGCGGCGTCGGGCCACACGGCAAGCTGGAACCGCTGCAGGAACCCGTCGGCGCCCCTCCCCTCCTCCAGGGCCTCGCCGACGTAGTCCAGGAAGGTACCGGGGGTACAGCAACCCAGAACGGATATGCAGAGCCCGGCCACATGTACACTATCGCGGCTGACGCGGTCCACGGTAAAGCGGCCGTCACCGGCCCAGCTTTCCAGGAAGAACGCGCGGGACGATTCCCGGCCCTGCTTGTCCAGGTCGCGCAACCAGCCCACCAATTCATCACGGAGCACCAGCATGCCGCCGGGGTTTTCTTGCAGCAGCAGCGCCAGTTTCTCGATAGTGGCGTCGGATGTCACCAGTCTGCGGCGCGGCGGCGCGGCCGGCGGTGTCGTGACGCTTTTCGACAGATCCTGGGCCTGATCGTTGTTCCGGTTCCGGATCGCCGTCTCGATTGCCTTGACGGCGGACTTGTTGGCCAATTCAACGAGCATGAATTTACGCCGCCATGCCTCCATGGCGTCGGCGTGCTGTTCGCTGGCCTCGGCCTCGATGCGGTCCAGGGGTTTTCGGATCTCCGCCTGGGCGGGTGACTTCTTGCTTGACGGCGGGCCGATGGTGACGCCCCACAGGTTCGCATGCACGGCCCAGTCATCGCGGCGCCGCGGACGGATCGCCATCTTGCGACCCAGAAGTGAGCCCAGCATCACCATGGCGTCCACGGCGACAAATTCAAGCGGGGCCTGCATGCGCTCGGAAATGTCCAGAAGCCATGGGGCCAGCGGTTCGGGCAACAGCGCGGTATCCATCGCCGGTACGGGCCGCAGCGCGGTCACCAGGGGCAGGGGTTCGGGCCAGTCGATGACTTCCACCGGGTCCGGCCCCGTCACGACCACAAGATCGGGCAACAGTGATTCCCAGAGCACCGCGGCGTCGCTGACGTGCCAGTCCTGAACCAGATCGGCCGCGTCCTGTTTTCCAGACAGGTCTAGAATCTCAGGATTAACCCGCCGGTGGGCACGGGCCAGCCGGTCCGCCAGTGTGTGCATGGCCTTGCGTCCGGGATCATCGTGGTCGGGCCAGAGAATCAGGTCCAGCCCGTCCAGCCACGACAGATCCACGGTGGCGGCGGCACCGGTCCCGGCGAACGCCACGGCCGGCACGGCCAGGCTGTGAAGTGCGGCCGCGGCTTTCTCGCCCTCGACTACGAGCACGGGTTCACCGGGCCGGATGCTGTCGAGCCCGTACAGCGGCGGCGTGTGCCCGTCAAGTCCGGCGGCCCATTCATCGGCGGCGCGTCCGTGGTACCAGCGCAGCGTCTTGCCGTCCGGCCCGTCGTAGCGGATTTTCAGCAGCGGCGGCACGGTGCCGACCGCGGGATAGTGCCAGGCACCCACAAGTGCGGCGCCACCCTGGGCGCGGGGGATCTCCGTGGGGCATTCATCGGCGGTCAGGTCAACATAATGTGGGTTCATGCACTGTACTCTTTCAGGCGGTCAAGCGCCTCGTTGAACGTCAATCCGTCACGCTCCATCAGGAACCGGACGCCGTCGCCCCTTGCTTCGCATGCCATACAGCAGTGGCCGCCGTGCTCGACATTGACACGTAGCGATGGGTGGCCGTCGCTGTGGAAGGGACACACGGCGGCGCGCCAGGGCCCATGCCCCTTGAGCGGCCCCAGTTCTTGCGTGTAGAGCGCCAGCCAGTCCACCGCGGACTTCACGGACTCGACAGACGGGCGCGGCGGCGCAGCGTGGGACGGGCGCGCGGATCGGCCCGGGCGCGTCCAGGGGGACGGCCGGAAGCGTGGGCTGGTGTTCATACGCCCCCTTCCATGAGCTGTCTGATCCGGGCCGCCAGATCATCCAGCACGAGCACGAGCTTCGCACTGTGGGCCAGCTCCTCTCGATCGGCTTGTGCCCAGTCCTGCCCGTCCATCAGGGCGCTGTTTCGCAACAGCACCTCCTCCCGGTACTGGAAAATACAGCGCAACAACACGACATAGGCCAGCCCGTCCAGATCCCCTAGCGCATCTGTCCGCCGGGGCGGCTGTAAAGATTGGGTGTCACTAATTTCTTGCTCAGTCATGTCTGATTCCCTCCATGCCCCCGATCCTGCGGTCAACAGGTCGGGGGCGATTCTTTCCGGGGTTCAAAGGCCAAACCGCTTGCAGATTTCTTCGGCCTCACGCTGATCCTGTTGGCGCCGGGTTGCCGTCCTGGGCCTGCCCACGGCGCGGCGGGGTGTCGGGCTGGGCGGCGCGGAGTCGGGCGGGCAGTCGGCGGCGGCCAGCGCGGCGGCGAACGCATCCAGCATCTGGCGCGTCGTACAGATCCGCCGGCCAAACCGCCGGTGCTCAAGCTTCACACCGCGGACACCCTTCTTTGCCCATCGGGCCAGCGTCAGAACGTGCGGCCGCCCAGGCAAAAGTGTGGCCGCTTGCGCCAGGGTGATGTAGGCCGATTCATCGGCGGCGGCGCTCATGACTCACTGCCCGGCTGTTCGGGCGCGGTGGCTTGGTCGGGCTCGGGCAGTCCCAACAAGTGCTTCCGGAACTTGACAAGGTCGAGCGCATCAACGTAGACTCGTCCTGCCCAGCGCGTCACCGGCAACTTGCGGCCGCCAACGCCTTTCGAAATCCAGTAGCTAAAATTCGTCGCCGACGGGATTTTACCCATGGGATCCTTCATCAGCTCACGCGCTTCATTGCAGGTAAGCATTCTGTGCGGCCCCGGTAGGGGTTCGGAACTGGTAGTCATCATCGGGAAGTCTCCTGTGGTTGCAGTTTCTCCGGTTCCTTACAGGAATCAGATCTGCAAAAATAGGCCTGAATTTGAATATTTCGCGGGGGGTGGTTGAAAACAGAAGCAAGATCGGCCCGGTGGGCCTGTTTGTCCAGCGCGATACCGTCATGCCCTGCCCGACTCCCTGCCGATATTCAATCTGCGTCATTGGTTA
>CAIYXO010000532.1 GCA_903930165.1 uncultured Verrucomicrobiota bacterium
GCTTCAACACGGTAGAAGACCCGGTCGCCGCCGGGTGCCGTGAACCCGAGGGTCCCGTCGTTTCCGATCAACATCTCGTCCACGTCTTCCCAGCGGACGAGGTCCGTGGACCGCTGCAGACGATAGGCGTAGCCGACCCGGGATCCGAAGCGGATCACCAGTCCATCCGCCGAACGCACGGCTTCCAAGGGCGTGATCGCCGGCAACTCGGACACCGCCTCCAAACGGACGTCGTCCACGTCCCAGTACCCGCCCTGCATCGCGGCGGAAACGACCGAGAGGATGCGGATGCCCAGGGGCCGTCCCGCCCACGGATCCGAGGCGGAAACCGCACCGGAGGTCACCGCGAACCCGACCAGGTGGTTGCGGTCGGGGAAGAGCGCCGCGGAGTTGGTCACCACGCGGGTCGCGACCGGCACGCGGTTGGTGGCGGCGTCGAGGTAGTACAGGGAAAGCTCCAACGGCACGCCTTCCAGCATGTTGCCGCCCATGCCGAGCACGCCCGCCGACAGCGTGTAGCGGTAGCCGGTCCGGTAGACCGCATCGAAGGCCCGGCGCGGTTCGGGATCGTCGAAGTCGCGGGTCTCGCGGTCCTGGAAAAGACCCACGCCGGGAAGCGCGAACAGGTACAGCGCCTGGTTCCCCTCGATGTTCAGAAGGTGGTCCGCGGCCCCGGGCAACGTGTTGCGGAACACCCCGGTGAGCTGGTCCCACTGGAATCCGCCCCCTTCGACGTAGTCGTCGGGCTTGGCCGTCTCCTGCCACGAGTCGATCCGCGTGGTGACGAAGGTGGTCGCCGGCGCCTCGAACGAAGCGTTGGGCAGAGGGATCCGCGGATCCAACGGCGCCGCCCCCCCGCTCCCGGCGGCAGCCCAGGCCATGGCCGAGGCCAGTGCCAGGACACGCCGGAAGGGGGAGGACATCGGATTCTCGTCGGGTCGGTTCAGGCGCGACGGCGAAGCAGGGACAATCCCAGCGCCGCGGCACCTGCGAGGCCCAGGGCCACGGTGCCCGGCTCCGGGACGGCGCTCAGGCGCAAGTTGTCCAGTTCCCAGTAGGCGATGCCGGGAGCGCCGTTCTGGGTCAGCGCTGCAAGCTCGATGCCGATGTTGCGGCCGGCCCAGGAGTCGGTCGATTGGACGAGCGGGGTCGTCGCCGAGAACTCGAGCAGCTGCGAGGTGGTCACGAACGCCTCGGTCGCCGAGATGGACGTGGAACCGACGGTCACGCGGTTGGCGCCGTCCAGATAGTAGAGTCCGATCCGGAACTGGGTTCCGGGGGTGAGCGCACCGCCGCCGCGGAGCGCAACCTGCAGGCTGTAGGACTGGCCGGCCGCGAAGGCGTTGGAGGTCTCCTGGCTCAGGCTCATCCCGGGAAAGGGAAACACGAAGGCCACCTGGTTGCCGTCGAGGTTGGTGATGTGACGGCCATCGCCCACCGGCGCGTTCGGGAAGATCCCCGCGAGGTTGTTCCAGTCGTCGGCCGAGATGCCGAACTCCGGCGGGGGCGGAGGCGGCTTCTGCCAGCCGTCCACGTTCGGAAGGGCGGGGAATCCGGGAGGCACCGACGGCGCCTCGAAGGAGGGGTTGTTGACGGCCAGGGACTGGGCCGCGAGCGGGGCGACGCAGGTGGCGAGCAACGCCAGGAGACGGAACTTCTTTGGATTCGTGTACATGGGACTGGAAGCGATGACAGGGCGCGGAATCTGTCACCAGACACCGGCGAGGTGAAGAGCTAGTTCGACGGCCAAAGCCGCGCCACTCCATTTGCCGAATCCCGTCCGTTGGCGTTCACTGGCCCCGATGTCACGACGCCTCCATCTCCCCGTCCTGCTCCTCGCCGGCGCGACCGCACTCTCCGCGGCGAGGCCGATGACCTTCGACGACCTCGTCGCCCTGCATCGGGTGTCGGATCCGCAGCCGTCGCCGGACGGATCCCGCATCGCCTACGTCGTCACCGACGCCAACGAAACGGAGAACCGCACCGACAGCGACATCTGGATCGTGCCCACCGCCGGTGGGACGCCGCGCCGCCTGACCTTCTCGCCGAAGCACGACCGGCATCCGCGCTGGTCGCCCGACGGCCGATGGATCGCCTTCGAATCGAACCGCGGCGACGCCTTCCAGGTCTGGCTGATCCCCGCCGACGGCGGCGAGGCCCACGTGCTGACCTCGATCTCGACCGGGGCCACCGAGCCGACCTGGTCGCCCGACGGCTCGCACATCGCCTTCCTTTCCTCCGTGTTCCCGGCGTTCTCCGACAAGCCCTTCGCGGAATCCGACCGCCTCAACCGCGAGAAGTCCGAGGCCCTCGAGAAGTCGAAGGTGAAGGCGCAGGTCTTCGAGAGGCTTCCCGTGCGCAAATGGGATTCGCTGGTCGACGGCCGCCGGAGCCACCTCTTCGTGGTCGGGGTGACCAACGGCGTGCAGGCGGGCTCCCCGAAGGACCTGACCCCGGGCGAACAGGACGCCGTGCCCTGGTCGAGCACCTTCGCCGCCGGGGCCGAGTTCGCCTGGTCGCCGGATTCCAAGGAGATCGTCCACACCGCGTCGCAGTTCCCCGTGCGCGAGGAGGCCTGGTCGACCGACCACAACCTGTGGGCCGTGGACGTCGCCACCGGCTCGCGTCGCCAACTGACCACCAACGCCGCGGCCGACGGCTGCCCGCGCATCTCGCCGGACGGACGTTGGCTCGCCTTCCGCGCCCAATCCCGTGCGGGCTTCGAGGCCGACCGCTGGCAGCTCCAGGTGCTCGAACGCGCAACCGGCAAGATCCGCAGCCTCACCGCGGAGTTCGATTCCTCGGTCGAGAACATCAGCTGGATGGGCTCCGACCGCGTCGTGATCGAGGCCGAGGACCATGGAACCAAACGCCTCTGGAGCCTCGCGGTCCCGGGTGGCGGGCGCCCTGAACCGTTGACCGAAGGCGGTTCCTCCGGCGAAGCCGCATCGGTGCGCGGCGGCGCCGTGGTGTTCACCCGGGCGTCCTTGGAC
>CAIYXO010000533.1 GCA_903930165.1 uncultured Verrucomicrobiota bacterium
CGTCGGCAGATCGGGGAGGACGAAGGCGTCGGGATCGGTCGGTCGGATGTACGAACGTCCCTTCTCGGTCAGATCCGCCTCGTGCGACTTCTCCTCGATGGCGAAGAAAAGCTCCTCCTTCTGGGCGTAGAGTTCCTTCTTGGACTGGTCGGTGAGCAGCATCGCCTCATAGCGGAGAACCAGCTGCTGGTTGCGGGGCTCCTCGAAGAGGCGCATGAGGCCCTCGGATCGGGGCTGTCCGAGCTTCACCCGGTACAGAAGCATCCCGATCTGCTGCTCCAGTTCCGCGGCGTTCTTGGGGGCGGCACCGCCGTCGGGCCGCAACTGGGCGATAAGTCCCTCGGCCTCGCGGAGGAGCCGGCTGCACAGGTCGCTTTGCGCCCGCACCAACCGCTCCACGTCGGGACGGAACTCGACGAACTTCTGGTCCATCGAAACCACCGCGGGACCGGAAATGATCAGCGGTGTCCGCGCCTCATCGATCAGGATCGAGTCGACCTCGTCCACGATGGCGAAGTAGTGGCCGCGCTGGACCTGCTCCTCCTTGCGGGTGGCCATTCCGTTGTCGCGGAGGTAGTCGAACCCGAACTCCGCGTTGGTGCCGTAGGTGATGTCGCACTGGTACATCGCGCGACGGACCGCCGGCGGCTGGTCGTGGAGGATGCAGCCGACCGTAAGACCCAGGTAACGGTAGAGGTGCCCCATCCAGTCGGAGTCGCGGGCAGCCAGGTAGTCGTTGACAGTGACGACGTGCACGCCGCGGCAGGTGAGGGCATTGAGGTAGACCGGCAGGGTTCCGACCAGGGTCTTGCCCTCACCGGTGGCCATCTCCGCGATCCGGCCGGAATGCAACGCCATGCCACCGATCAGCTGGACGTCGAAATGGACCATCTCCCAGCGCAGCAGATGCCCACGGACCTCGGCCTCGGTGCCGCAGAGTCTCCGGGCGGCGTTCTTCACGACAGCAAACGCCTCGGGGGCGATGGCCTCCAGTTCACGGTGGAGCTCGGCGGTGTCGGAGATCTGGGAGAGACGCGCCTTCCATGCGGCGGTCTTCTCCCTGAGCACCGATTCCGGCTGGCTTTGAAGCTCCTGCTCGATCTGGTTGATCCGTGCGACCAGGGGACGAAGGCGCTTGACCTCGCGGTCGTTCCGGGAGCCGAATATTTTGCGGAAAATCAAACCGATCATGCGTACAGCGTTTTGAAGGCGGCGCGCAAGCTAGGGAACCCCCGGGGGGGCGTCAAAGGCTTTGACCGGGCACCTGACGGGATCAGGCGACGGCGAGCAGCCCCAAGAGGGTCAATTGGAAGAGCGCCGCAGCGAGCAGCAGCGACCAAAGCAGCCGCTCGGGGCCTTGGAGGCCGGGCTGGCGGGCGGGCGCAAGCCGGAACTCCATGGTGACGGATCCCAAGACGATGCGATCTCCCGAGCGGAGAACGGCGTCGCGGACCGACTTGGAATCGATGGAGACCCCCCCTTCACCCACCGCCGTCAGGTGCAGGCGGCCGTCCGTGGCGCATTCGATGCGGGCATGGGAATCCCAGACACCGGGCTCAGGAAGGCAAAGCCCGGAAGAAGGAGCCCTGCCGATGGTCAACGGCGGACGGGCCGAGACCGACTCACCCTTGCGGACTCCGGAGAGAAGCCGCAGTTCGATCATCAGAGGATCTTGCGGGGAACGTGGATCCGGTCGCCCGGAAACAACGGGACGTCCAAGTTCGGCTTACGGACCGCGGCCTTGCAATCGACGGTGAGCTGCTGCCCGTTGAGACGGGTGACCTGCACCTCGGTGCGATCCGCCCATTCGGTGAAGCCGCCCGCGCGGTTGATCGCCTTCAGGACCGTCATGCCGCCCTCAAACTGGAAGGAACCGGTGTTCCGGACGTCGCCACCCACGGAGACCGAACGCCCGAAAACCTGAACCGTCACCGTCAGGCGACCCGGACGGAAAACCTGCTTCTTCTCGGTGAAGATCTGGGTGATCTCCTGGGCGATGTCCTCGGTCTTGCGACCCGCCACCTGGATGCGCTCACCCATGTGGATGGTGATCGTTCCGCTCTCCGGAACGGTCGTCTCGGTGGGCGGAATGGGCGCAGGAGCATCCATCACCACGCGGATCTGGTCCCCCACGTAGACCTTGTCGATGCTGATGAGGTTGGTCGGAGCCGCAGCGGTCGCATTCGTGCGGGTGCCGGAGACTGGCGTCTCGCAACCGGTCGCCAGAAAGAGGGCGGACACGGCTCCGAGGACGCGGAGGAGACAAACGGAACGGCTGCTCATTTCGGGAACTCTGTGGGGTGCGCTCTGGACGGCCAATCAGTATTTCTTCTCGGAATCGGCGGCCGGCTTCTTCGCCTCGGACCGCTTGGAGGACTTGGACTCGGAGGACGGCTTGCTGTCCTCGTTCTTCGAGTAGTAGTCGTAGTAGTAGCCGCTGTAGTAGTAGTAGTAGCTGTCCTGGCTGATGTTGATGTTGTTCA
>CAIYXO010000534.1 GCA_903930165.1 uncultured Verrucomicrobiota bacterium
CCCAACGGCGAGGACTCGCTCTTCGTCTTCTTCAGCCGAGAGGCCGGCGAGTACGCACTCCTGCCCTACCGGCTGATCGGGCAGAAGATCGAGGAACGCATCGTCTGCCACGGGTTCTCGCTCTTCCCGAACGGGCACCTCGCCCTGTTCCGGGCGGACGCGGTGCCGCAGAAGCACCACCAGGTCCAGCTCCGGCAGACCCCGTTCCACCAGGTCGGCCAGGAACCCGCCGGACAGAAGGACGCCTTCCTCTACCAGGTCGGCAACAAGGACGTCGTCCGCTGCCTCGCGGAGTGCAACGAGGTGCTGACGCTCTCGGGACGCGACAACCCGTACGCCGAGCTCTACCACGACCTCGTCCGGCGCTGCACCGCCGTGCTCGACGCCTACCCGTGGCTGGGCGCCGAGGAGGGCTTCGGCGTCCGCGAGGCCGTCTCCCAGGTCCGGTCCGTTGCGGATGCCGCGGTGGACGAGTTCGCCAAGGTCCGCCGGCTCCGCCAAGAGGCCGCGGGGCGGGTCCTCGACATCCGGAAGCGGTGCCAGGAACGCTTCCTTGCGCTGCGGCGCGCCGCCCAGGACGCCCTCGCGGACTTCGTCCAGAACCTGACCGCGCTGCGCCATCTCCGGGGCGAACTCATCACGCTGCGCGAGGTGCGGTACATCGACCTCGACGCCCTCGCCGCGCTGGAGAAGGAGGTCGCCGGCCACCTGGAGTCGGTTTCCGCGGCCTGCGTGAAGTTCCTGCTCCGCCCGGAGGCCCTGGAGCCGTACCGCCGCCAGGCCGAGGCCCGCCTCGCCGCGGTGGACACCGTGTCCAAGGCCGCGGACGGCCGCGCGCTGGAGAAGGAGGTCGCCACCGCCGCCGCCGAACTCGAGATGCTGGTCGAGATCGTCAACGGCCTGCGCATCGACGACGCCACCGAGACCACCCGGATCCTCGACGGGATCACCACCGTCTACGCCACGCTGAACCGCGTCCGGGCCGCGCTCCGGAAGCGCCTGGAGGGACTCGTCGCCTCCGAGGGATCCGCCCGCTTCCACGCGCAGCTCAAGCTGCTCGGGCAGTCGGCGTCGGGCTTCCTCGACCTGTGCGACACGCCCGAGAAGTGCGACGAGCTGCTGAACCGGCTCACCGTCCAGCTGGAGGAGCTGGAGGGGGCCTTCGCCGGATTCGAGGAGTTCACGGTCCAGCTCGCCGAACGGCGCACCGAATTCTACGAGGCCTTCGAGCAGCGCAAGCTGGCGCTCGTCGAACAGCGCAACCGCCGCGCCGCCGCCCTCGTCTCCGCCGCCGAGCGCATCCTCAAGGTCGTCCAGAACCGCCTCGCCGGCTTCCGGTCGACCGAGGAGATCAACAGCTACATGGCGTCGGACCTGATGACCGCGAAGGTCCGGGAGACGATCGACCAGCTGCTCGCGTTGGGGGATCCGGTCAAGGCCGACGACCTCCAGGGCCGGCTCAAGTCCGTCCAGCAGGAGGCCGTCCGGCAGCTGCGCGACCGCCAGGACCTGTTCGTCGACGGCACGGCGGTGATCCAGCTCGGGAAGCACCGGTTCAACGTCAACACGCAGCCGCTCGACCTGACCCTCGTGCAGCGCGACGGCGAGCCGCACTTCCACCTGACCAGCACGCGCTACTTCGACCCGGTCACCGACGCGGACTTCCTCGCCACGCGCGGCGTCTGGGACCAGGAGGTGGGCTCGGAGAACGGTCGGGTGTACCGCGCCGAATACCTGGCCTGGCTGGTTTTCCGTCGTCTCGAAACCCCGGGCGTCCCGCTCCTCCCGGACGGTCGGCCGGGTCTTCCGGGCACCCCGGAAGCGTTCCTCGCGCTGGATCCCGCGACCGCCCTCGGCGTGGTCCAGGAGTTCATGGCCGCACGGTACTCCGAGGGCTACACCAAGGGCGTCCACGACGAGGACACCCTCCGCATCCTCTCCGCGCTGCTCCGCTGCCACCTCGCCCTCCGCCGCGCCCGCTTCTCCCCGGCCTCGCGGGCCTGCGCCGCCGTCTGGTGGACGCGCTTCTGTCCCGAGGAGGCCCGCCGCACGTGGCGCCTGAAGCTCCGCGCCTTCGCCGAACGCAACCGCCTCTTCCCCGGCGACCCGGTGCAGAAGGCCTACGTCGACGCCCTCGGGTCGGAGATCCGTGCGTTCCTCGCGGCGTCGCCGCTCCACGCCGACACGGTCGCCCCGGACGCCGCGCTGTGCCTCTTCCAGGAACTGTCCGACGGCGACGCCTTCACCGTCACGCGCGAGGCGGACCAGCGTTCGACGGCGTTCCGACTGCAGCTCGAGGTGAAGGGTGCGGAGGCGTCGTTCGCGACCGCACGGAAGGGGCTCGCCGACGATCCGGCCGCGGAGTTCGAGCTCGTACGCGACTGGGTGGGGGCGTTCCTGCGGACCACCTACGGACCGGACGGCCTGCGCCTTTTGGAGGAGACCGCGGCGCTGGTGTTCTGCGGCGACGCCTTGGCACGCACGGTGGTGGACGCCTCGGGCCGGGAAACCCTCGAGGGCCTGCGCGGATCCCATCCGCGCATCCAGGGCAGCCGCCTCGAGTTCGACTACCTCGACTTCACCTCGCGGCTCCGGGCGTTCGAGTCCGAGGACGTCCCGCGCTTCGAGGCCTACCACCAGGCCAAGTCGAGGCTCATCGACCGGGAGCGCCGCCGCCTGAGGCTCGACGAGTTCAAGCCGCGGGTCCTCTCGTCGTTCGTCCGGAACCAGCTCACCGACCGCGTCTACCTGCCGCTGGTGGGGGACAACCTCGCCAAGCAGATCGGCGCCGCCGGGGCGGCGAAGCGCACGGACCTGATGGGACTGCTGCTGCTGGTATCGCCACCCGGCTACGGCAAGACGACCCTGCTGGAATACGTCGCCAGCCGGCTGGGCATCGTCTTCGTCAAGGTCAACGGCCCGGCCATCGGCCACAACGTCACCTCGCTCGACCCCGCCGAGGCGCCCAACGCCGCGGCGCGCGAGGAGATCCACAAGCTGAACCTCGCCTTCGAGATGGGCGACAACGCGCTGATCTGCATCGACGACATCCAGCACTGTTCGCCCGAGTTCCTGCAGAAGTTCATCTCCCTGTGCGACGGCCAGCGGAAGATCGAAGGGGTCTGGCGCGGGCAGCCTCGGACCTACGACCTGCGCGGGCGCAAGGTGGTGGTGGTCATGGCCGGCAATCCGTACACGGAGAGCGGACAGAAGTTCCGGATCCCGGACATGCTCGCGAACCGCGCCGACACCTACAACCTGGGCGACATCATCGGCGGCAACGCCGAGTGGTTCCGGGCCAGCTACCTGGAGAACGCCATCACCTCCAACGCCGTCCTCGCCCCGCTCGCCAACCGGGGCCCCGCGGACATCCGCGCGCTCATCCGCATGGCCGAGACCGGCACCCGCGACCCCGCTTCGCTGGAGGGCTCCTACTCCGGGCAGGAGCTCGATGAGATCCTCTCCGTCCTGACCAAGCTCGCCGCCATCCGGGACACCCTGATGCGGGTCAACGCCGAGTACATCGCGTCCGCGGCGCAGGCCGACGAGTTCCGCACGGAGCCCCCGTTCAAGCTCCAGGGCTCCTACCGGAACATGAACCGGCTCGCCGAGAAGGTCGTGCCGATCCTCGAGGCCGCCGAGGTGACGACCCTGGTGGACGCCCACTACCGCGGGGAGTCGCAGACCCTGACCACCGGCGCCGAGGCGAACCTGCTGAAGTTCCGGGAGATGATGGGAACCCTGGCGCCGGCCGACGCCGCCCGTTGGGAGGACATCCGGACGACCTTCCGTCGGAACCAGTACACCCGCGGCGCGGACGGCGCGGACCCGGTGGGCCGCCTGGTTTCGCAACTGTCGCTATTCCAGGCCGGCCTGGAGTCGATCCAGACCACCCTTGCCGATGCGGCCAACCGCCCGAGGGAACCGCTGCGGGTCGACACCGCATCCCTCGCCGCCGGGATCGACTCGTTGCGCGGCCTCCTCGCCGAGCGCCTCGCGCCTTCGCCCCGGCAGGAGCCGGCCACGGGACTGCTCGGGGAGCGCATCGTGGAAGGCCTGCGGGCGCTCGGCGAGGACCTGCGGCGGACCGGCTCGGCGTCGTCGAAGGAGGCCGAGGGCGGCATCCGCATCGAGACGGTGAACCATGAGCTCGAGATGGTGCACAGCACCCTGGCCACCCTGAAGGACCTCGCGGCGCAGCAGCGGGACCACCTGAAGGCCGCCCGGGACCTGCTCGCCGCGCGCGCCCGCCAGGGCACCGTAGAAGTGGAGGTCACCCAGGAGATGCTGGCCAACGAACAGGCCTTCCTCGAACGCCTGCACAACGTCCTCAACCGAAGCCGACCCACCTAGCCCGAAGCCGATCCCATGAGCCAATTCCTCGCACGCCTGAAGGCGCTCGGCCACAAGGCCGAGCAGGTCCGCCTCGCCATCGACGCCGCACCCGCCCGCGCCGCGCAGATTCGCGACGCCATCCAGGGCACCGCCGGCCGGCTCCAGGAGCTGCGTGGGGAAATCGAGGGAACCCTCACCGACCTCAAGGCCGACAACGACACCTCGATCGCGTCCAAGCTCTCGGAACTCGACGGCGCCGACGAACTCTTCCTGCGGGCGGGGTTCCGGCTCAAGGGCATCGACATGGAACAGGGCGCCGCACCGAGGGTCCTCGTCCTGCTCGAACGCACGGGCCGGGCCGTGGAATCGCCGGACCGTCTCCTGGCCGCCTGCGGCGACCGACGCACCCTGCTGGCGATCCTCGCCGCCCTGGAGCGCTCGCGGAACACGGCCGACGACGTCTCGTTCCGGGGCTTCGAGCTCACGGGTGTCACGGTGCAACTGGGCCACGCCCCGGCGGTGCGCATGCACTGGCTTCCCACCGGCGAGGCCGTCCCGACCGTCGCCACGCCTCCGCCCCTGCCGTCTTCCCGGGCTGCCGCCGAGGCGGCCAAGTCACCCGCTCCCGCTCCCGCCACCTCGGCCTTCGGCGGCTACGGCACCGGTTCGTTCTTCGAACAACACGCCGCGCCCCCCCGCGGGATCCGGGAATCGGCCACGGAGAATTCCTCGAAGGACCTGGATGCGATGGCCGCGACTCCGAAGTCCGCGGTGCCACCCTCCGCCGAAAAGCCTGCAACCGCGGACTGGCGCAAGGACGCCCTCGCCCGCTTCAAGAAGATGCCGGACCTCCGCTGAGCGGCCATCCCGGTGGAGCCCAGCGTTCCGTTCTTGGTCTTACTCTTAATCTTGCTCTGAATCTTAATCCCAATTCTCCGATCCCCATCGGCGGGAATCGGGTCTCAGAACTGGGAGTAAGATTAAGATTAAGATTA
>CAIYXO010000535.1 GCA_903930165.1 uncultured Verrucomicrobiota bacterium
CCGGTGGCGACCTGGAGTGCGGGCTTCTCCGCGGAGGGCGCGTCCTGGGCGAGCAGATCGCCGGCGACCTGCTCCTGGAGGAAGCGGTCGTAGGGCTTGTCGGAATTCAGGGCGGCGACGACCCAGTCACGGTAGCGCCAAGCCTCGGGCAGGGTGTGGTTGCGCTCCTTGCCGGTGCTTTCCGCGTAGCGGGCGACATCCAGCCAATGACGTCCCCAGCGTTCCCCGAAGGAGGGCGAGGCCAACAGGGAGTCGACCAACGCCAGCCAGTCGGAGTCCGGGAGACGGCCCCCGTTGCCGGCGGACTTCCTCTCGACCTCCTCGACCTGCTCGGCGGTGGGAGGGAGACCCGTGAGGTCGAAGCAGGCCCGGCGGAGCAGGACCACCGCCGGGGCCTCGGGAGAAGGCATCAACCCGGCCGCATCCAGACGGGCGAGCACGAACCGGTCGAGGTCCGTCCGGAGCCAGGAAGCGTCTCGGACAGCCGGAGCCTTGGAAGTCCGGGGCGGCTCGAAGGACCAGTGGCGGGAAGCCGGTTCCGAAGCCAGGACGGCGCCTGCCCACGTCAGCAGGGCGAGGCGGAACACGCTTGGGAGTCGGGTTGGCACGGCAAGCGGAAGACGGCCGGCTCGCGGAAAGGTTTCGGGGCGAGTGGCGCACCTTTCGGATGTGGACCGAGGTCCTTGTCGGGGCTCGCCCACGGCCGCCGCCGGTGGGCATGCTCGGAACGTGAAACGGATTCAGGCGTGGTTCCCCACGTACATCTACACGTCGCGTCTCCGTCCCGACGGCGCCGCCTTCAACCGCGAACTGCTCAGGGAGTGCCACCAGTTCCGCGACTTCGACGACGCCGGACGGAAGTGGTCGGCGAAGAACTACCCGGGTGGCTATACTTCCTACGGTTCGATCGACCGGGTCCACACCGTGTCTTCGACGTTCATGGAACTGGAGAAGCGGGTGGACCGGCACGTCCGCGCCTACTCGAAGGCGCTCGACTGGGATCTCGGTGGCCGTCGGCTGCGCATGACCGACTGCTGGATCAACATCATGCCCCATGGCGTGACCCACAGCCTGCATCTGCATCCGAACTCCGTGGTCAGCGGGACCTACTACGTCGCGACGCCGAAGGGCTGTGCGGGTCTGAAGTTCGAGGATCCGCGCCTTGCCGCGCTGATGGCCGCGCCACCGCGGTCGGAGGGCGTCCGCCCGGAGAACCGTCCGTTCGTCACCTACCCGGCGGTCGCGGGCAACGTGACGCTTTTCGAGAGCTGGCTCCGACACGAGGTCCCGGCGAACCCCGTGAAGTCGGAGCGGATCAGCATCAGCTTCAACTACGAGTGGGCCTGAGCCATCGGGGAGGGAGCCTTACGCCAAGCCGCCAAGCCGCCAAGCCGCCGGGGGGAAGACACGGATTCCAGGGATTCTGCGCGGGGGATCTGACTTCCGGTCTCCTGCGACAACGGATCCGCCTCCGCTGAAAGGGTCCAGACCCCTTCCCGCGGCAACCTCCTTGGCGTCTTCGCGCCTTTGCGTGAGTCCCAAGACTTCGAAGCACGGAATCCCTCAGGCGGTCTTCCGGACCAGTTTGCGGCGGAGCAGGCCGTTGCTGGCGACGAGTCCGTAGCGGTGTTCGCCCTCGAGTTGGCGGTTCCAGAACTCCCCGCCGGCGCATTCGACGATGAGCCCGCCGGCGGCGATGTCCCAGAGCCGCACACCGGCCTCGATGTAGGCGTCGAAGCGTCCGTCCGCGACGTACACGAGCGCGAGCGCGGCGGATCCCATGATGCGCAGCTTCCGGACGCGATGGGTGAGGTCCGCGAAGTCGGCCCTGACCACCTCCAGGCTCTTGCCGCTCTTGGCGAATCCGAGCGAAACGACCGCCTCGTCCGCCCGCGACCGGGTGCTGACGCGGATGCGCCGGCCATTGAGCCTCGCCGGGCGGCCGCGGATGGCGGTCCAGAGCTCGTCCATGAACGGGTCGTACACGACGCCCACCACGGACTGGAACGCACGCCGCCCCGTCTTGCCCCGCACCTCGAGCGCGATGCTCACGGCGGCGTGCGGGATGCCGTAGGCGAAGTTGACCGTGCCGTCGATGGGATCGACGACCCACCTCGCCTCGGCCGCCTCCACGGCCTCGTCGATCCCCTCCTCGCCGAGGACCGGAATCTGAGGGAACGAGGCGGCGAGCCGCTTGGTGATGAGCCGCTGGCAGCGGACGTCGAGTTCCAGCTTGATGTCGTGCTGGTTGGCCTCGTTGACGCGCTTCGTCTTCCGGAGGTTCGCCTTCATGAGGGCGCCGGCCTCATGGGCGGCTTCGGTGGCGGCGGCGAGGATCCGGTTCAGGGGCAGTGCGGGCATGATGGGATTCGGGATGTGGGATGGGGATGCGGCCGTGTGTCGCTACGGATCAGGGGAGGACTTCGCGGCGGCCCACGAGCAGGGATTCCTGGGTGGTCCGGAGGGATTCGAGCAGGTTCTCGTCCGCCGCACGCACCGCCTCGCAGAGGCCCGCCGCCTCCTGCAGCCGCGCGACCGTCACGAAGTCCGCCCCGGCCGCGTACAGGGCCTTCACCGAGCGCAGCTCCTCGGCGGGAGCGATGATGCGGGCCTTCGGGTTCAGCTCACGCAGCTGGCGGACGAGCTTCTCGTTGGTGATGCCCTTGATCAGCGAGTCGGGGATGGTGCAGACGAGCACCTCTGCGGACTCCAGTCCGGCATGGACAAGGGTGTCGCGCTGGCTGATGTCGCCATAGATGACCCGCACGCCCCGGCGTCGGAGTTCGGCGTGGACCTCGGGGTTGAAGTCCACCACGCCGACATGTGGGAGGAGGTCCGGCGCGTGGCGTTCCAGGTCGGCGAGCAGTGAACTCGCCGTCCTGAAGAATCCGAGGAGGAGGATCTTCGAGCCGTGTCCGTGTCCGTGTGCCGCCTGGTCGAGCTCGGATCGCTTGAGCGTGTCGAGGTCCTCGACCCCGCGCTTCTTCAGGAACGGGATGGTCCAGCGTACGATGCCGTCCGAGCGGGTCATCGCGAAGGTGGATCCGACGGCGAGGAGGACGAACGCGAGGGAGGCGAGGCCGGCGGTTCCGTCCTGGATGTGCTTCGACTTCACCCCCAGCTCGAGCACCACGAGCGAGAACTCGCTGATCTGGCACAGGTTGATCGCGGGAAGCAGGCTGGTGCGGAGTCCCTGCTTCATGCGGTGGAGCGGGAGCGCCGTCGAGAGCAGCCTGCTGAAGACGACGAAGGCCGAGTAGGCCGCCCCGGCCGCGACCAGGGAGGTGGTCGGCACGGGGATCTTCATGCCGAGGCCGACGAAGAAGAGGGTGACGAAGAAGTCCCGGAGGCCGGTGACCTTGGCGGTGACGTCGAGGGCGTAGGGGAAGGTGGCGAGGGTGACGCCGGCGACCAGGGCCCCCATCTCGCGGGAGAGGTGGAGGCGTTCGGCGAGTTCTCCGACGAGGAAGCACCAGGCGATGGCCCCCACGAGCACCAGCTCGGGTAGCCGGGCGACCCGCCGGAAAATCGTTGGCAGGAGATAACGGCTGGCCACCAAGGCGATCGCGACCAGGGCCAGAACCCGACCGAGCGAGAGCAGGAGCACCGTCACCTCGAGGTGGTTGAGGTTCGGCTGGATGGCCAGGAACAGGATCGCAAACAGGTCCTGGAGGACGAGGATTCCCAGGGTGATCCGACCGGGAAGGGTGTCGAGTTCCCGCTTGTCGTAGAGGATCTTCACGATCACCACCGTGCTGCTCATCGCGGCCGCGATGGCGAGATAGAGGGCATCCCAGCCGTTCTTCCCCAGGGGCAAGCCCATCAGGCTGAACACCAGCACCCCGAGCAGGGTGCCACCCACGATCTGGGATGCGGCGGTGACCGTGATCGAGCGCCCCGCCGAGATGATCTTCTTCAGGTCGATCTCGAGGCCGATCATGAAGAGCAGGAAGATCAGTCCCAGCTCCGAGATGGTGGCGATCGATTCCGCGTCGGTGACCCACCGCAGCGCGGAAGGGCCGATCACGAATCCGCCGACGAGATAGGCCAGGATGGCGGGCTGGCGGATCAGCTGCGCGAGGACTCCGAGAAGCCAGGCGGTGCCGATGCAGACCGAGATGTCGCGGAGCAGGTGGTGCATGTCTTCCCGGAGCAGCTTGCACCGTCCGCTCCCCCCGCATCAACGCCGCGGCGCAGGAGGCGACGGAATCCCGATCCGGCCCCGTGTCGGGCGCCGGCTCGAATTCCCGCCAACGCGCTCAGGCCGGCAGCCCGAATCGGACGTGGGCCTCGTCGGTGCTGATCCGGAGCGAGGCGCAGACGTGGCGCGAGGTTAGCTGGAGCGCCGCCGAATGGATCAGCGCATCGAGCTCCTTCGGTTCCAGAGCCACCCCTTCATGCAGGATTTCCCGCAGGTGGACCTTCCGTTCCAGCAGGTCCGCGAGGAATTGCACACAGGTCACCGGATCGTCCGTGCTGAAGTGCGATGCCGGGGCCCGTCCATGCGGGTCCACGTCGAAGCTGACCTTGTATTTCGCGATCATGGGATTCCTTCGTTTGTCCGAGGTCGGCCCGGTGCCGTCCCCAAGGTCCACCTTCGCCGTCCGAGAACCCGTCGACTTCCCGGGTCTTGGCCGGGGCGGCCCATTGCTTGCCATGGGATCCACCAACTTCCGTGCACTGGCAGCCAAGAACCGGAATGCGGGTGGATGGGCCCGGGTCTAGCAATGAAGGCGAAGAAAGGCCCGACATGAAGCCACGCTCCAGCAAGACCAAGAAGGCCAAGGCACCGGTCTCGGCCACCGTCTCCGCCGAGGTTCCCGCACCGCGCGCCGTCCATTTCGAGTTCCATGCCGACGACGCGGCGGCGGTGTGCCTCGCCGGCAGCTTCAACGACTGGCATCCCTCGGCGACACCCATGGTTCCGATGGGATACGGGCGCTGGGCCAAGGAGATCC
>CAIYXO010000536.1 GCA_903930165.1 uncultured Verrucomicrobiota bacterium
CGGACTCCGAGCCGGATAGCCCTTCCCTCGATTCGGAACC
The DNA here is from genome assembly GCA_903930165.1 of uncultured Verrucomicrobiota bacterium. Classification (GTDB taxonomy): domain Bacteria; phylum Verrucomicrobiota; class Verrucomicrobiia; order Limisphaerales; family UBA9464; genus SXXZ01. The sequence continues at coordinate 41 of CAIYXO010000536.1, forward strand.
GATGCAGGTCGTCGGATGCATGCCTTCAGCGTTCCCGACCCGCGGTGTTCCCCACAATCGCCTGAACTGGGCAAGGCCCGGGCCAACCGTCCCGGCCGACGAAGCCGTGTCGGGCTATTCGTTTGAGCGGCGACGTCTTCTCCGCAAGGATCCTCCCGCGGCGCCTTTTCCTACGAAGATCCCATGCCTCCGAAATCCGAACTGTTCCAACGGCCCCCTCTGGACCGGCAGTCCTTTCCCTGGGACCGGTTCGAACGCGTCTGCCGCGATGGGCTTTCCACGGTGCGCCCCCTCCGGAGCCGTGACTTGGAGGACGCCTACGGATGGAATTTCGGTTCCGCCGCACCGCCCTCCTACTGGGCCTACGGCCGCATGCGGGCCTTGTTGGCCATCGAGGAGACCCTTGCGCTCCCGGGTGAGACCCTGGTCGAGCTGGCGGCGGGCGACGCGTCGCTCTGCGCGGTCGCGGCCGAGGCCGGACGGAAGGTGGTCGCCAACGACCTGCGCGCGGAACTTCTCGCCCAACAGGTCCTCAACTACCGGAACCATGCCGCCATCCGGGTGGTCGGCGGCAACCTGTTCGACCTCGACCCCGAGGTCGTCGGACGCTTCGACGTCCTCGTGGCCTGCGAGGTCGTCGAGCACGTCGCCCACACGGTCGACTTCCTCGCCCAGTGCCGGCGCTTCCTCAAGCCGGGTGGCCATGCGTTGATCACCACGCCCAACGGCGAGTTCTTCCGGAACCGGCTGCCGACCTGGCAGGACATCGACGACTTCAAGGCCCTCGAGGCGAACCAGTTCAAGCCCGACGCCGACGGCCACCTCTTCCTGCTCACCCCGGCCGAGATGGCCGTCCTCGGACGTCGCGCCGGTTTCGAGCTCCATCGCCTGACCGTCTGGGGTTCCCCCTTCCTCACCGGCAACGCCGGGTTCGGCCGGTTCTCGAGCCGCGCGTTCGCGCCGCTCTTCAACCTCGGGGAACGGTGCGTGCAGCGGCTGCCCTCGGCGCTCAGGTCCCGGCTCTGCACCGCCATCTCCGTGGTCTACCGCAACCCGGGCGGTGAGTCGGCGTCGGGTGGAAGATGAGTGGAACCACCTAGGCCCTTCCGTGTGGGTGCCGTCATGGTCGGAGACCGCCCGCCGCCGTTAGATCGGTGGCGTGAACACGGATGCCATCTCCAACGGGGTGCGGACTGGAACACCGGACTTCGCCCCCGATTCCACGACCTCCGATCCTTGTCGCGAGCTGCGTGACGAGGCCTCGCTCGGGGACTACGGCGGGATCCTCCGCCTCCGTGCGCGGCTGCAGCCGGACCGCCTGGCCTACGTGGCCCTCTCCAACGGCGAGGACGAGACCGCCCGACACACCTACGCGGAGTTCGACGCCGAGGTCCGACGCCTCGCCGTCGTGCTGCAACGGGCGGGCGCCACCGGTGGACGGGTCCTGCTCGTGCTGCCCAGCGACCTCGGGTTCACCATCGCCTTCTGGGCCTGCCTCTACGCCGGGGCGACCGCCGTCACCGCCATCGTGCCCACCACCCGGGAACAGATGCGCCGGCTCGGGACCGTGGTCGCCGACGCCCGGGCCTGCTGTGTCCTCTGCACCGAGTCGATCCGGGAACGCCTCGAACCCTCCCTCGACCTGCCGCCCGGCGTGTCTTGGATCCCCACGGACGCCCTGCCGGATTCCGATCCCGCCGACTGGATCCGCCCGGAGATCGGTTGGGACGACCTCGCATTGCTCCAGTACACCTCCGGTTCCACCAGCCAGCCCCGTGGGGTCATGGTGAGCCACCGGAACCTCCTCCGGATAGGCGAGTACCAGGAGCGGATCTTCCGCCTGTCGCCGGAGGACCGGGTGGTCACCTGGCTGCCCCAGTCGCACGACTTCGGACTGATGTATGGCGTCCTCCAGCCGTGCTTCACCGGCTTCGAGGCGGTGGTCATGACGCCCATGGCCTTCCTCAAGCGTCCGATGCGCTGGCTCTCCGCGACCCGGCGTCATGCCGCGACGGTCTGGCTCGCCCCGAACTTCGCCTACGAGCTCTGCGTCGAGGCGGCCCGGGAACACGGCACCGCCGACGTCGACCTCTCGTCGTTGAGCCTGGTCGTCAACGGCGCCGAGCCGATCCGGCGGGCCACCTACGAACGCTTCGTCGAGACCTTCGGTCCCTGCGGGTTCAGGGCCCGCGCCCTCACCAACGCCTACGGCCTCGCGGAGACCACCCTCGGCGTCTCCGGCACGCCCCGCTTCGAGCACCACCGCTGCCTCACCCTTTCGAGGCACGACTTCGTCGAGGGCCGCGCCGTCGACGCGCGCCCGGGTGGGAACGTCCTCGACGTCATGAGCTGCGGCTGCTTCGGCGCCGACCTCGACGTCCGGATCGTGGATCCCGCCACGGCCCGGCCGCTGGAGCCGCGACGCATCGGCGAGATCTGGATCCGCGGCGCGATCGTGGCCCAGGGCTACTGGGAACGCGCCGAGGACACCGCCGAAACCTTCGGGGCGAGGCTGGCCGACGGCACCGGACCGTTCCTCCGCACCGGCGACCTCGGGTTCCTCTGCGAGCGCAACGAGCTGCACATCACCGGGCGGTGCAAGGATGTCATCATCGTCAACGGCAAGAACCACGCGCCCCAGGACATCGAGCTCACGGTGGAAGGAGCCGATCCCTCCGTCCGCCCGCATTGCGGAGCGGCGTTCAGCGTGGACCACGGGGGCCGCGAGGTGGCGGTGGTGGCGGTGGAGCTGCGCCGCGAATGCCTGCCGGGACTCGACCTCGACGAGGTCGGACGTGCGATCCTCCGGCGGGTGGCCCTGGAGCACCAGGTGCCGCTGGGGGAGGTCGTGTTCCTCGCGCGGGGCGGCTGCCCCAAGACCACCAGCGGAAAGGTCCAGCGCCGGCGCGTCCGCCAGATGTACCTCGACGGCGCCCTCGAATCAGTCGGCCGCCACCTCGGCCCGACGTTCTCCGGTCAGGCTTCCGCCTGAGCCGCACTCCCCTGGCCGCCCATCACCTCCTGCCAAAGACCCGCACCATGTCCGAGCTTCGATCCGCCGTCTCCGCCACCCTGGTCGGGATCCTCGACGCCGCAGCCGCCCGTTTTCCGGACGCGCCGGCGCACCAGTTCCTGGCGACGCGCGAGTCCGAGCCTGTGGCGACGTCCTTTCGTGAGCTGGCCCTGCGGTCGGTCCGCATCGCGGGTTCGATCCGCGACCGGGTGGCCGACGGTCGCCCGGTCCTGGTGGTGACGCCGGCCTCTCCGGACTTCCTGCCGGCGTTGGCCGCCTGCTTCCGGCTCGGCTCGCCGGCGGTCCCGCTGTATCCGCCGCGGC
>CAIYXO010000537.1 GCA_903930165.1 uncultured Verrucomicrobiota bacterium
CCTCGCCGAGGACGTCGTCGGCGAGCTGGCTCTTGGACTTCTGCAAGGCCCGGATCTTCTCCTCCACGCTCTCCTTGATGAGCAAGCGGTAGGCGATGACGGTCTTCTTCTGGCCGATGCGGTGGGCGCGGTCGATCGCCTGGTTCTCCACGGCGGGGTTCCACCATGGGTCGAAGAGGATCACGTAGCTGGCCGCCGTGAGGTTGAGGCCGAATCCGCCGGCCTTGAGCGAGATGAGGAACACCGCCTCGCCCTCGTGCTCCTGGAACTGACGGACCAGCTCCCCACGGTTCTCGGTGTCTCCGGCCAGGTAGTAGATCGGCCACTGGCGCTCCGCGATCGACTTGCGCAGCAGCCCCAGCATCTCCACGAACTGGGAGAACACGATCACCTTGCCCCCTTCCTCCATGATGGGCTCCAGGGTTTCCATGAGCGCTTCCACCTTCGTGCTCTCGGCCTTGGAGTCGTCCTTCACCAGCCGGGGATGACAGCAGATCTGCCGCAGCCGCAGGAGCGAGGTGAGGAGGTTGAAGCGGTTCTTGTTCAGCAGCGACTGGTTGGTGATGCCGAGGAGCATCTGCTGCGCGCGCTTGAGCTCGGCGCGATAGAGCGTCCTCTGTTCGCCCTCGAGTTCGCAGAACAGGTCCTCCTCGATCCGTTCCGGGAGGTCCTTCGCCACCTGCAGCTTCGTCCGTCGCAGCAGGAAGGGGCGAACCCGGGCCGCGAGACGCCGCCGTGCCAACGGGTCGTCCTTCGAATCGAACAGCTTCTGGAACTCGAGACGGTTCCCCAAAACACCGGGCATGGCGAACGACATGAGGCTCCACAGGTCGAGCAGCTTGTTCTCGATCGGCGTGCCGCTCAGCAGAAGCCGGTGGATCGCCTTGAGCCGCGTGGCGATCATCGTGGTCACCGACGACGGGTTCTTGATGTATTGCCCCTCGTCCAGGATCACCGCCAGGAACTCGGTCTTCAGCTTCTCGCCCACGCTGCGGAGCTGGTTGTAGTTGATGATGTGGAGGTCGGCCGATCCGGTCTGGGTCGGGAGGCCCTTCATGTCATCGCTGCTCCAGACGCGGGCCTTGAGGCCCGGAAGGAACCGGGCCGCCTCGGCACGCCAGTTGTCGGCGACCGACTTCGGGCAGACGACCAGCACCGGCGCGGGCTGGGCGTACTGCTTCCGCAGCCAGCAGAGCCAGGTGAGCGTCTGGAGCGTCTTGCCCAAGCCCATGTCGTCCGCGAGCACGCCGCCGAAACGGTTCGTGCTGAGGTAGGCGAGGAAGTGGAAACCCTCACGCTGGTAGGGACGCAGCTCCGCCCGGATCTCGGGAGGGACATCCGGCGTCACCCGGGCCTTCAGCTCGGCCGCACGCCTCTGGACCCGCTCGTATCCGACGTCCGTGAGGAACCTCTTGGCGGCCGGATCCGCGAGCTGGAGCGCATGGAGGCGCTGCTTCTCCGAGGTCAGCTCGTGCGGGTTGAGTCCCAGGCGGGCGAGCTGCTCGTCCTCCTCGGCGGACAGCTTGAACTCGAGCTTCCTCCAGCCCTTGTCCGCGAGACGGACCCACTTTCCCCGCGCGTTCAGCAGCACCTTGATCTCGTCACGGGTGAGCGAGGTGTCGGAGACGTAGATGATGACGGAGAGGTCGAACCAGTCGATGCCGGCCTCCTGGACGTCGAGCTTGACGGTGCCGGAGACCTCGGCCCGCAGGAACGACGCGAGTTCACCGCGCAGGTCGAGTTCGAGGTGCAGGGGCAGCGACTTCAGCCACGGGACGAACCGCTCCGGGAACTGCCGGGTGACCTTGGCGGACCAGCGCTGACGCGCGAAATCCCAGCGGAATCCGCCGGCGTCGAGCAGGCGCGTCGCCTCGGCCAGGGCCGCGCGGTCGAACATCCACAGAGGCTCCCCAGACAACGCGGAGACCGGCGGCGCCTCGCCCCCTTCCGACTCGTCGTCGTCGGTGGCCCGTGCGTTGACGTCGTTCCAGGCGCTGCCATTCCAACGTTCGACCTCACGGTCGTCCGGCGTGACCGCCAGGAGGTCGATGAAGCAGAACTCGTTGTCGTATCCGACAATGGGCTGCACCAGTTCGGCACGCAGGCGCGGCCGCAGCGGGATGACCTGCACCTTCGACGCCAGGCGGGTCGGGAGCTGCACCTGCAGGTGGGAAAGGAACTTCACGCCCGCCTGCGTCTCGAGCGCGGGCACCGGGATCTTGGTCTCGGCGGCCGGGTCCAGGGCCCGGTCCTCCGCCGGTGGACCGGTGAAGACGGAGTCCGAGGTGACATAGAGGGTGGGACGCCCGTTCAGGGTGAGCAAAAGCGGCGGCACCGGAATGCCGTCCGGCGTGAGCAGACGAAGCGAGTAGTCGTCGGCATCGCCGTTCGCCTCACCAAGTGTCCAACGCAGCGGAGCCTCGGCTCGGATCAACGGTTCGCCGGAGGCGCCCGTGATGGACGGCGTCAGGGCCGGAAGACGAAGCACCCGGTTGAGGAAGTGGCGGGTGTTCTGGTCGTGGTAGAACAGTTCGATCTGGTAGCCGTACCGCGCGCGTTGGGCCAAGGGCTGCCACAGCAGGGCCACTTCCGGGGGAAGATCCGCGCCGTGCTTCTCGTCGAAGTCCTTGAACTTGCCCGGCTTGATCCCGGACCAGTTCTCGGCGCCGGCCTTGCGCCACTCGACCAGGGCCTCCTTCGCATCCAGGCGAAGACGCAGCTCGATCTGGCTGCTCGGGCGGGCGTCCTCGGAGGGACCCAGCTGGAGGTTGCCCAGGAGCGTCCGCCACCGCTGGACATCCCGTTCGCGCCGATGGGTGACGACGATCCGGCGGGCCTCGTCGAGGGCGGTGATCGGACGCAGGAATTCCGGCAGCGCGAGGTTCCGTTCCTCCGCGAACACGGCGATGTACTGCCAAAGCTCCGACGGGGACCGCGGCGCCACGGGCCAGAGGTCCACCTTCTGCCAGGCGCTGCCCGCGACGAGGAACCCCAGTTCCGCCACGTCGCCCACGGTGAGGGCGTTGCCCGCACGGATGCGGGCGAAGAGACCCTCGACCAGTCGGACGGTCTCGATTTCCGCCGCGGTCAGGGCCCTGCCCAGGGCTGCGGTCACGTCGGCGGCGAAGGCGCTGGCCGCGGTGTCCGGCGGGATCTCCACCGGCTTCGCGGGGGATGCCTTGGGACGCCCCCCCTTGGACGCGACCACACCGCCGACCACCTTGGCTTTGGGTTTCATGACAGGAACTACCGTCGAACACAGTGCGCCACCGCCCAAGGCCCGCAAGGACGCCAGGCCTTCAATTTTCGCGGACACGAACCGGGACCTCCTCCGTCGCCGGAATCTCTCCGCGCAGGAGACGACCACCATTCCCGGTCAATCGAAGATAGAAATCCGACGGCAACCCCTCGAGGCCCACGAACGCGGCACCCTCCGCCGACGGCGGTTCGGCCAGGCACTTGAAGACGGCCGTCGCCTCGTCGACCTCGTCGAACATGGCCACATACGCCGACCCCACCGAACGACGGCGGAGGCCGAGGAACTGCGACCAGAGGAACCGCCCTTTCAGCCGCGGGATGTCGGCCAGCGGTCCGCCTTGCATGTTGTGCCAGCTGAAACCGGGGTAGACCACCGGCAGGTAGTCCACTCCGGCCTCCCGACACCATTCGAGGTCGGGCTCCAACACGCGTTCCCCGTACCGACGGACACCTTCCGGATCGCGAAGCCGCCCCACGGTCCACGGACTGACCACTTCCACCCGCCTCAGCAATGCCTGCAAGGCCGGATCGGAAACCGCGTCGTTCCTCCCTTCCCTCCAATAGGTCGGGACTCCCAACATCACGGAGCATCCCCGCCCATGGAGGAAGTCCACCAGGCGGGCGCAATCCCCGACCGTGTACCGGCGTCCATCCGAGAAGCCGACTCCCCAGACGGCCACCAGGGGGCGTCCCCGGTGCCGCAGGTAGCGGCCGTCGCGGGTCAGGTTCCCGTCGACGTCGAGTTCCGACCAATCCCGCTCCACCTTCCCGATGGAGTTCGTGCCCAGTCCGCTCAGGTCGTACATCAGCGCAAAGACCCGTCCCGACGAGGACGCCCCTTCCCGGACATGCCGCAGGACGGTGTCGTTGTGGCGGCGTCCCGCCCCGCCTTGGACATCGACGATGAACCTTTGGAGGAAGACGCCGTCGATCCCGGACTCCTCCATCCAGCGGAAGTGCCGAAGGACGGTTCCCCTCCGAAACGAGGAGAACACCTCGGCCACTCGCCCATCCGGGAAGCGGAACCCGGTGGCATCGCGTTCCTCCGGAGGCAACTCGGAGACGTCCGGCCAAAGATCGATCTTGGCGGTTCCGGGAGCCAGCGGCCTCCCGCCCTTGGACCAATGGAACCAACCGCGTCCCGCGCCGTCTTCGCCGGTGTTGAACCAGCCTTGGTAACCGCAAAGCACCTTTCCTTGGAGTCCGTCTGGATCGACGGGGGCGGCAACGAGGACCGACGCCACCGGAAGCATTCCCATCCAGAGTGCAAGGCTGCGCAGGATTTGGCGTTTCATCTGGTTCTACGTGGATTGCCGGCGGAAACACGTGCGTTCCGTCGGAACGGGCCGAATTCAGGATGGGACCGCGGCCGGGTGTCCGCCAGACCGCGATTGGGTCTCCTTCAGTCGCCCATGATGCGTGATGCGAGTTCCGCGACAGGCGGTTTCCTGCCAAGGCAAAAAGGCCGCCGGCTCCTTCGAGTCCGGCGGCCACGATCGGGACGGGAGGCTATGCTCCCGCTCCGGCGCTCAGGCCTTGGCGATGAGCTGGCGCAGCACGTACGGCAGGATGCCGCCATGCTGGTAGTACTCGATCTCGATCGGGGTATCGATGCGGCAGGCCACCGGGACGAACTCCGCCGAACCGTCGCGGCGGGTGATCTTCAGGGTCAGCTCCTGCTGCGGCTTCACCCCGGGATCCAGGCCCACGACGTCGTAGGTCTCCGTGCCGTCGAGCTTCAGGGTC
>CAIYXO010000538.1 GCA_903930165.1 uncultured Verrucomicrobiota bacterium
GCCGACATCACGTCGTCGAACATCGATCCCGACCACACCAGCGAGGCTTCGTTGGTGAGCAGTTGCGGTGGGACTCCGAAAAGGGCCGCCCAGAAGTGTCCGCCCGCCGCCGCGCCACGGAGCGGTTCGCGTTCCGGATTCCAGCCGAGGACGGTGAGGCGACCCCAGCCCACCGGCCGGGTCGATGCTACGGTTCTACCGTCCACCGAGATCAGTGGACGTGCGTTCGAGGCCAACGGTCCGAAGACCGCCGCGGTTTCCAGACGGCGTTCGAGTCCGTCACCGGGTGCCGTCGGGAACAGGAGTCCGGAACGATGGGGCTGGCCCGCCTCCTTTTCCTTCTTCGGGCGCAGGCGCGGCGTCGGCGACTCCAGGCCGTGGGCGGGGCGGGGTGGGGAAGAACGGATCCAGTCGAGCACCGTGGGTCCGAGCACGACCGTGCCGCTGCTTCGGGGCTGAAGGGGCATCAGGGACTTCAGCGCCGGTAGCGAATCGGCGCCCGTGACCTGCTCGAGGGCGAGGATCAGGTGGCCACCGTTGTGGATCCACGCCAGGAGGGCGTCCGCCTGTGCCGGGCGAAGCTGTGTCAACCGGTCGGAATGGACGTAGAGACCGCCAAGCCCTTCCAGCGCGAGCGGGTTCTCCGGGAAATAGGCGGGATCCATCCGGCCGATCCGGACCAGGTCGCCCCAGGCCTCCGATGACGCTCCAGGCAGGGACGGGAGTCCGGCCGAAGTGGCGGGAATGGCGGCAACGACCACCCCTTCCGGTGGCACCAGGGTCAGGTTCTGCTTCCGTTCCACGAGGGTCCTGCCGAGGGAGTCGGCGATGCGGACGTGCACGCCCGAGGCGTTCGCCGAGGACGCGTAGGCGGTCAGCAAAAGGCGTTTCCGGGTGCCGGTGGGAAGGGATTCCCGGATCGCCTGGCGATCGGAGGTCGCGCCGTCGAGACCGAGCTCGATCGTTGCGTCGAATGTCCCGCCGTCGTTGAAGACCTCCACCGCGACCGGAAACCAGTGCCCCGTCCGTGCGGCACCGTCGTAGCCCGCGAAGACGTCCAACTGGATCTCCGCGCGCGCCCCCAGCAGGAACAACCCGATCATCAGGAGGAATCCCGAGGCGAGATGCCGACGCCCGGATCGAAGCGGAGGAGAGGGGTGAACTTCTTCGTCGGGAAGATTCATCGGCGGAGTCCTTCGTTGGTCGGCAGTTCCGCGAACAGGCTCTCGAAGTCGCCAAAGACTCGGTCGAGGCTGAATCGGCTTTGGACGGTCTTCCGGGCCCTCTCCGCAAGAAGCCTGGCGCCGGCGCGGTCGTCGAGCAACCGACGCAGCGCCGACAGGTACGCGGGGACGTCGCCGGGCGGGACGACCAGGCCGTCCACCTCCTGCGTGAGGATCGCGGCGACCCCGCCGGCACCGGCCGCGACCACCGGTGTCCCCACGGCCATCGATTCGATCAGCACCCTGCCGAAGGGTTCCGGCTTCAACGATGTGTGCAGGAGGACGTCGAGGCTGGAAAGCGCCGCAGAGATGTCGCTCTGGAAAGGAACCATGGAGACGCGTCCCTGGAGCGGACCGTCGGCGATTTGCCGTCGCAACCGCTGTTCGAAGGGGGCGTCCTCGTTGAAGGCGCGTCCGATGATCACGAAGCGTCCCGCGCGTCCGGAGGCGATCCATTGTTCGGCGATCCGGAGGAACAGTTCCTGGCCCTTCCAGGGAGTGATCCTGCCGACGACGCCGATGAGGGGTTCGTCGGACGCGAGACCCAGGTCCGCGCGAAGAGGGCGGGAGGCGCTGCGGACGTAGCGGTCGAGAGGGATGCCGTTGAGGATCGTCCGGATCCTTCCCCTGGGCACACCCAGCTGCACAA
>CAIYXO010000539.1 GCA_903930165.1 uncultured Verrucomicrobiota bacterium
CAAGTACGCCTCGCGGCTCGCCCAGCTGGAAGGGATCCGCCTGCTCCGGCCCGGCGGTTCCGCCCTTATGATGGGCGCCCTTCTCGCCCTGTTGTCCTCGGCCACGGAGGCCCTCCAGTGGTTCGGCTTCCCCGCCTACGATCTCCACGTCGCCTGGGTGCTCACCGGCCTCCTGGCCCTGATCGCCGTCGAAACCCTGCTCGCCCTGGTCTTCGAGGCCTACCGCCCCCGCGTCCGCGGCAAGGAAGTGCGGCTCATCTACGAAAGCCGCCTTGTCGGCCTGCTCGGCCAGCCCACCGGGCTCTTCGCCACAGCCGCCCAGGCGCTGGACTACCAGTTCGGTTTCCGGGTCAGCGACACGTGGTTCTACCGGTTCATCGAGGAGAAGATCGGCCGATTCGCCCTCGTCTGGATCGGCATCCTCGCGCTGAGCGACTGCTTCGTCTTCATCGAGCCCGGCGAACAGGGACTCCGGGAACGGTTCGGACGTCCGAGCGGGGAGGTGCTGGGGGCCGGTGTCGCCCTGAAGCTCCCGCGCCCGATCGACGTGGTCCACCGCTTCCCCACCTCCGAGATCCAGGGCTTCAACGTCGGGTTCGTCCCGGACGAGAAGCTCGAGGGCCAACGGACGCTCCTTTGGACCAAGCCCCACTACAAGGAGGAGTTCAACCTGCTGGTCGCCTCGCGCGAGCAGTTCGCCTCGACCAACACCGTCGAATCCGAGCAGTCGGTGCCGGTCAACCTCCTCACCGTCAGCATCCCGATCCAGTTCCTCGTCCGTGACGTCAAGGCCTGGGCCTACGGCCACTCCGAACCCAAGGGCCTGCTCGAACGCATCGCCAACCGCGAGGTCGTCCGCTACATGGCCAGCGTCGACATCGAGAAGGTGATGTCCTTCGGCCGCCTCGAGGCCGCCGCCGACCTCCGCCGCAACATCCAGAAGCAGGCCGACACCGCCGCGCTCGGCGTGGAGATCGTCTTCGTCGGGCTCCAGGACATCCATCCTCCCATGGGTTCCCAGGAGAACCAGGTCGCCGCCGCCTACGAGAAGGTCATCGGCGCGGAGCAGGAGAAGGAATCGAAGATCCTCGAGGCCGAAGGCTACGCGCTCGAGGCGATCCCCACGGCACAGGCCAACGCCGCCAAGACGGTCAACGAGGCGAGGTCCGTGGCCGCCCAGAAGGTCAGCGAGGCCGCCGGCCGCGCCGCCCAGTTCGGACACCAGCTCACCGCCTACCGCACCGCGCCCGGGCTCTTCACGACCCGCAACTACGTCGAGACCCTCGCCCGCGGCGCCGCCGGCAACCGCAAGCTCGTCCTGCTGCCGACCAACACCCACGACGTCATCATCCTCGATCTGACCGACAAGATCCGACAGGACCTCCTCGACGTGAACATCGAACCGGTCCGCCGCGACGAGCCCAAGAAGTGAACCCCCTGAGGACGTTTCCCGAAACCCCTTCCCTTTCCTGAGATGAAGAACCGCACCCCAACCATGGTCATCGGCGGACTCCTGCTGGTGATCTTCCTGTTCCTCCTGTTCGCGTTCCAGGTCCGCACGACGGAGATCGCCGTCGTCACGACCTTCGGCAGCATCAGCGGCGCGCCTCGCACCGAGCCGGGCCTCTACCTGCGGCTGCCCTACCCCATCCAGAACGTCTACAAGTTCGACAAGCGCCTCCAGAACTTCGAGCGCAAGTACGAGCAGAGCTTCACCCGCGACAAGAAGTCCCCGATCATCTCGGTCTTCGTCGCCTGGAAGATCGCCGACGCCGAGACCTTCCTGAAGCGTTTCAACGGCGACGTGGTCCGCGCCGAGGCCAGCCTCGAGAACGTGGTCCGCGACGCCAAGAACTCGGTGATCGGACGCCACGACTTCTCCGAGCTCGTCGCGCCGGATCCCGCGCTGGTGAAGTTCGACCAGATCGAGGGCGAGATGAAGGCCGCGATGTCCGAGACGGCCCTCAAGACCTACGGCATCCAGATCGAGCTGGTGGGCATCAAGCAGCTCGGACTTCCCGAGGCGCTCACCGCGAAGGTGTTCGACCGCATGAAGACCGAACGGGAACGCCTGGTGAAGAAGCTCACCGCCGAGGGCACCGCGGAGGCCGTGCGGATACGCTCCGACGCCGAACTGAAGCGGGACACCACCCTCGCCGAGGCCCGCCGCCAGGCCCTCGTCCTCCGGGGCGAGGCCGAGGCCAAGGCCACCGAGTCCTACAAGATCCTCAACCAGGACGAGGCGCTCGCCCGGTTCCTGATCTCCCTCAACGGCCTCGAGGCGACCCTCAAGGAGAGGACCACCCTGATCCTCGACGAGAAGACCGCGCCGCTGAACCTGCTGCGGGGCGACACCGCCGGACCCGCGACCCGCTGACGCCATGTCCGACGCCAAGCTCCCTTCCGGCGACCTCCGCCCAGGCCGCCCCTCGCTCTCCGCGGACGACGCCTCCAGCCAGGCCCTTTCCGAGGCGCTCGGCAGCAGCTTGCTGTTCGTCCGCATCCTCGGTGCCCTGCTGCTCGGCGCCTTCCTCTTCTCCTGCGTCTTCACCGTCAACCCCAACGAGGTCGCCATCGTCCTCCGGTTCGGGAAGCCGGTCGGAGAGGGCCGCGAGATCATCCGCACCAACGGGCTCCACTTCGCCCTGCCCTACCCCGTCGACGAGATCGTCCGGATCGGCGTCGGCGACTCCAAGGTGGTCCGCGCCAACAACGCCTGGTACGCCGTCGACCCCGCGGCCGAGGCCGCCGGCATCACCGCCGCCCCCAACGTCGCCCAGCTCAATCCCGCTGCCGAGGGACATGTGATCACCGCGGACGGCAACATCCTCCACGTCCGGGCCTCCATGCGGTACCGCATCAGCGACCCCGTGGCCTACGCGTTCCGGTTCTCCTCGGCCTCGAACATCATCGAGAACTCCCTGAACAACGCCATCCAGTGGGCCTCCGTCCGCTACAAGGCCGACGACATCATCACCGGCGACGTGGTCGGCTTCCGCGACTCCATCCGGCAGCGGGTCTCCGAGATGATCGAGAAGACGGGCTTGGGCGTGACGATCGAGAACCTCGACGTGGAACGGGCCGCGCCGGGCTTCGTGAAGGAGTACTTCGACGCGGTGATCGCCGCCGGCCAGGACCGGAACAAGCGCATCAACGAGGCCCAGGGCGAATACGACCGCATCACCCGCGAGGCCGAGGGCGAAGCCCGTCGCGTGGTCTCCCAGGGCGAATCCGCCGCCGACCAACTGGTCCAGGGGATCGCCGCCGAGGCCCGGTTCTTCCAGGACCAGCTGGCCACCTACCGCCAGAACCCGGCCCTCTACCGGGACCGCCTCCGCGTCGAGGCCCTCACCCGCATCCTGACCAACGCCCCCGACAAGTTCTTCCTGCCGTCCCGTTCCGACGGCGACCGCCGCGAGCTCCGCATCAACCTCAACCGCGAGCCGGTCACCCCGAAGAAGCCCGAGCCGCCCCGCTGAGTCCGTCCGGCCCCATCCCCAATTCCATCATGCAAGTCACCAGCCTCCTCAGCCTCGAAGAGGATCCGAAGAAGTCCGGCGAGTGCGCCGATTGCGGACACGACCACGGTGGACTCGACCACACCCACACGAACACCAAGCTCTCGACCACGATCGTCGGCCTGATCTTCGTGCTGAACTCGTTCGCGGTCGATTGGCTCTTCCAGAACGGGACCCGCGTCGCGGCGTTCAGCGCCATGATCGGGGCCATCATCCTCGGCGCGCCCATCATGGTTGTCGCCTTCAAGGACCTGCGGAAGGGCCTGCTCTCGATCAACGAACTCGTCGCGCTCGGCGTCCTCGCCTGCGCCGTCTCCGGCAACTTCGGGATGAAGGGGGAGGGTTCCAGCCTCGCCGGAGGATTCCAGACCGCCGGCATCGTCGCCTTCTTCATGCTGCTCGGCGAGATCATCGAGACCCGCACCGCCGCCGGCGCCCGCGCCTCGATCCAGTCCCTGATCAAGCTCACCCCCACCAAGGCCCGCCGCCTCGCCGAGGGCAAGGAAGCCGAGGTGCCCGCCAGCGAACTCCGCGTCGGCGACGTGATCCGCATCCGTCCCGGCGACAGCATCGCCGCCGACGGCGTCATCGTCTCGGGTCAGGGCTCGATCAACCAGGCCAACATCACCGGCGAATCCCTCCCGGTGGACAAGGCCGTCGGCGAACAGGTCTTCGCCGGCACGATCAACATGAACGGCCTGCTCGAGGTGAAGGTGAGCAAGGCGGGGCAGGACACCACGCTCGGCCGGGTCCGTGACCTGATCCTTGCCGCGGAACGCACCAAGCTCCCGTTCATGCGCATCATCGACCAGTACATGCGCTACTACACCCCGCTCGTGCTGGTGATCGCCGCGCTGGTCTGGGCCTTCACCCGGGATCTCGACCGGGTCATCACGATCCTCATCGTCGCCTGCCCCTGCGCCTTCATCCTCGCGACCCCGAGCGCGATGGTCGCCGCCCTCAGCGCCGCCGCCCGGCTCGGCATCCTCGTGAAGAACATCGCGGACCTCGAGGCCGCCGCCCGCATCAACGCCTTCGTCTTCGACAAGACGGGCACGCTCACCACCGGCCGCCTCGCCGTCAGCCGCCTCAATCCCCTCGGCGGCGTGGCCCCCGCGGAACTCCTCCGCTCCGCCGCTTCCGCGGAACAGTTCTCCACCCACCCCACCGCACGCGCGGTCACCTCGCTGGCCAACGAGGCCGGCGTCCCGCTCTCCGATGCCAAGGACTTCCGCGAGGTCGCCGGCAAGGGCGTCTCCGCACTCATCGACGGACACCGCATCCTCGTCGGCCGCGCTGCCTTCCTGAAGGACAACGGCGTCGAAGGCGACCTCCTCGGTTCCGTCGACCTCGACGAGACCGCCGGGTTCAGCCTGCTCTTCATCGCCCGCGACGGCGCCTGCATCGGCTGGATCGGACTCCAGGACCAGACCCGTCCGGAGGCCGCCGACGCCATCAAGGAACTCCAGGCCAGCGGCATCCGCCGCATCACGATGGTCAGCGGCGACCGTCGCCAGGTCGCCGAGCGCGTCGCCCGCGAGATCGGGGTCCCCGAGGTCGTCGCCGAGTGTCTCCCGCAGGACAAGGTCGAGTTCGTCCGCCAGACCAAGGCCAAGGGCTACCGCGTCGCCGTGATCGGCGACGGCGTCAACGACGCCCCCGCCCTGGCCTCCGGCGACATCAGCATCGCCATGGGCGCCGCCGGCAGCGAGGTGGCCATCAACTCGGCGACCATCGCCCTGATGAACAGCGACCTCCGCCGACTCCCTTTCCTCATCCGCCTGAGCCGGATGTCCCGCACGGTGATCAACCAGAACTTCCTGTTCGGCGTCTTCTTCATCGTGGGCGGCCTCGCCGCGGCCTCCTTCGGCTACCTCAACCCGATCATCGCCGCGATCCTCCACAACGTCGGTTCGCTCTTCGTCGTCTTCAACAGCGCCCGCCTCGTCCGCCAGGGTGAGGAACTCGAACCGTTCCTGAGGCCGGAAGCGACCTCCACCGCATCCAGCGCGGAGCCCGCCGTCGTCCCCGTCCCCGTGGCGGCCTGAACCCACCGAGTCGACCAGGAATCCCGAACATGTCCGACAACACGAATCCCGCGGAGGTCGTCGTCCGGGCCACCGGCCTCACCAAGGTGTTCAAGGACTTCTGGGGCCGCCCCAAGGCCCGCGCCGTCGACAACGTGGACTTCGAGATCCGCCGCGGCGAGGTGTTCGGACTGCTCGGGCCCAACGGCTCCGGCAAGTCGACCACGATCAAGATGATCCTTGGCCTGCTGTATCCGACCAAGGGCCACATCTCCGTCTTCGGCCAGTCCCCCCGCGACGTCTCGACCAAGGCGCGAATCGGCTTCCTTCCCGAGGAGAGCTATCTCTACCGCTTCCTCACCCCGGGCGAGACCCTCGAGTTCTTCGGTAGCCTCTTCAAGATCGACGCCGCCGAGCGCCGTCGGAGGGCCGAACAGCTGATCGAGATGGTCGGACTCAACCAGGCCCGCACCCGCACCGTCGGCGAGTTCTCCAAGGGCATGCAGCGCCGCATCGGCATCGCCCAGGCCCTCATCAACGACCCCGACCTCGTCATCCTCGACGAACCCACCGCGGGCCTCGACCCGCTGGGTTGCCGGGAGGTCAAGGACCTCATCCTCGCCCTCGCCCGCCGCGGCAAGACGGTCATCCTTTCCAGCCATCTCCTGAGCGACGTCGAGGACGTCTGCGACCGCGCCGTCATCTACTACGGCGGCCGCATCCAGGCCCAGGGCCCCCTGTCGGAGCTGCTCGCCCGTCCCGACTCGGTCCGGTTCACAAGCCCGGTTCTCTCCCGCGAGACGACCGAGAAGATCCTCGAGATCATCCGCGCCGAGGTCGGCGACAAGGTCCGCCTCGAGAATCCCACCCAGAACCTCGAGTCCTACTTCCTCGGCGTCGTCGAGGCGGCCCGGAAGCAGGCCGAGACAAGCGGCGCCACCAGCGGCAACCGTGTTGCCGAATACCTGCGGGGAGGTTCCGAAACCGCACAGGGCCAGACCGATTCGGTCCTGGATCGCCTGTCCCGCCCGGCGGCCGAACCCGAGCCGGTCGTCACGCGCGTCGCTCCCACCCAGGAAGCCGCCTCCGAAACGGTCCTGGCCTCGCTCCTCAAGGCCGAGCCCGCGGTCCAGAAGGGACCCGCTGCGGGTCCGATTCCGCCGACTTCACCCGCTGCGGCTGCGGACGGATCCGCGCCGGTCGCGGATCAAAAGAAGGACGCGGCTCCGGTGGACCTGACCCGGGCGAACGAGAAGCTGTCGGGCCTGCTCGGCGGAAAGAAGTGACCGTTCATGACGCGCCGCTTCGAGATCTATCGCAACGAGTCCCGCCAACACCTGGCGATCCCGTTGGGCTTCTCCTGGACCGCCGCGGTCCTGGATTGGATGTGGGCGTTCGGACTCCGGCTGTGGGCCGCAGGTGTCGTCCTGCTGGCCGTCAATCTCCTCCTCTCGGTGGTGCTGTACTCCAACCGCGCCGGCTGGAAGACCTACCTGGTCGCCCAGTTGATCCAGGGGCTCTTCGCCGGACTCGCAGCGCGCCGCCTCCGCGAGATGTCCGCCGAGCGCCGCGGGTTCGCCTACCTGTGCACCCTGCCCGCCACCAACGGCGACGGCGCCATCGCGAAGCTGCTTTCGGTCGGCGGTGAACCGCTCCCGGAATGGCGCGCCCGCGAGATCCGGGGCGTGCCCGACCTCGCCCCTCCCAACCTCCGTCCGTTCCTCGCGGTGGCCCTCCTCACGATCCAGGCCGCATTCCGCCTGCGTCTGGTGGTCACCCTTCTCGGCCTGCTGGTCGCCGCGGTGTTCGTGCTTCCCAGTGTCATCCGCCACGACGGCTCCGCCCAGGGGTTCACACAGATCCTCATCACCTACACCCTGGCGGTGATCACCGCCCTGCTCGGATTCACCTCGCTGTGGGTTGCCTGTGGCACCCTCGCCCGGGACATCGAGGAGATGCAGCTCTTCCTGGTCGCTTCCAAGCCCGTGGAACGATGGCAGATCTGGATCGGCAAATGGGCCGGCATCATGACGATCAACCTCGCCATGCTCGCCATCTCGGGGCTCGTCGCCTACGGCCTGCTCCAGCTCCGCACCGGCGAACTCTCCCCGGATCAGCAGAAGAAGCTCCGCGAGGAGGTCCTGGTCGCAAGGGCCGGCGTCCGGGAACCGTCCATCGACCTCCGGACCGACATCGAGGCCATCCTCGCCGAACGCCTCAAGGACCCGACGGTCGCCGCCATGGACCGCGCCTTCGTGCGCAAGCAGGTCGAGGAGACGGTCCGCGCCCGGCAGCAGGTGGTCCCCCCCGGGATGCTCCGCCGTTGGACCGTGGAACTCGGCGACGACGCCCGGCAACGCCTCGCAGGCAGGCCGCTCTTCATCCGGGTCAAGTTCTTCACCACCCAGTACAACTCCGAGGGCACCGTGTACCCGGCCTACTGGGAGATCGGTCCGCCGGAAGGTCGCCGTCTCAGGATCCAGAACTCCCTTCCTGCCGAGTCGTTCGTCGAGTTCGCCCTCGATCCCAGGGCCACCGCCGAAGTGGTCGAGGCCAACGGCAGGCTCTCCGTGGATTTCCAGAACTGGACGGAGCAGCCGCTTCTCTTCCCCGTGGACGACGGCATGGAGGTCCTCTTCCACGAAGGCGGCTTCGAGCTCAACTACGCCCGCGGACTCATGATCATCGCCTTCTGGCTCGGCCTGCTGACCGCGGTCGGACTGGCCTGCTCGAGCTTCCTCTCCTTCCCGGTCGCAGCCTTCTGTTCCATCGCGCTGCTCATGCTCGGGATGTCCGGCAACACCCTGAAACAGGTCGTCGAGCAGGGCGGCATCGTCGGGGTCAGCAGCGAGTCCGGAACGGTCACCGAGCCCACCCTGGTCAACCAGCTCTCGGTCGTGGTCTACGGCAACGCCAAACGCCTCATCGACCAGGTCGGCGGCTATTCCCCGGTCTCCAGCCTCAGCACCGGGCGCAGCATCACCTGGGGCGAGATCCTCAGGGCCTTCTTCGTGATCAACGTCGTCGTCGGAGGCACCGTTTCCGTCGCGGGAATGGTCATCCTCACCCGCCGCGAACTCGCCGCCCCCACCAAGTTCTGATGTCCGCCCGCAAAGCCATCCTGTCTTTGCTGATCGTCCTCGCCCTGGTGGCGTCGCACTTCAGCCAGGCGCGCCTCAACCACGACCGGG
>CAIYXO010000540.1 GCA_903930165.1 uncultured Verrucomicrobiota bacterium
CGCCCGATCTGGAGGCGAGGGTCACCACCGCGGTCTGCCCGCCACCTTCCGCATGCGGCACGGTCTCGACCGTCCAGACCACCTGGGCGGGCGGCATCGGGGAGATCCTCTCGATCTGGAACTCGATCATCCCGGCCACCTCCGCGGCTTCGCACCGGGGCAGCTCGACCGTCCGGATGAAGACGGTGTCCATCGGCAGCCACGCGACGTCGAGCCGCGGACGCAGCAGGAACCGCCAGTCGCGCCCCACCGCCCTTTCGGGAAGCGCGGCACCCTCGGCGACGGCGAGGTCGCCCGTCGGTTCCGGGCGTCCCTTCGAGACCTGGAACTGGAAGAGTCGTCGGCTCGCCCCGTGGACCACCAGCAGGTTGCAGCCGCTCGGCGCGGACTTCCGGGAACCGCTCATGGAACCACCGCCTTGTTGTCGCCGATCAGGCCCTTCACGTGCTCCTCGGTCTGGGTCACACGGAGGACCTCCTCCACAGTGGTCACGCCCGCCTTCACCTTCCGCCATCCGTCCTGGCGCAACGTCCGCATGCCCTGACGTCGGGCCACGTCGCCGATGGCCGCGGCCGAAGCCCGGTTCATCACCAGCGGCCGGATGGCCTCGGTCACCACCAGCAGTTCATGGATGCCCGTCCGGCCCTGATAGCCGAGCTGACGGCAAAGTTCGCATCCCACGCCCTTGCGGAAGTCGGTCGAATCGATCTCGTCCTCTGGAAAACCCACCTTCACCAGGTATTCTCGGTCGATCTTCTGGGGCTGGCTGCAGTGCGGACAGATGGTCCGGACCAGGCGCTGGGCCATGATCGCTTCCACCGAAGAGGCGACGAGGAACGGTTCGATGCCCATGTCGATGAGACGCGTGAACGCGCTCGAGGCGTCGTTGGTGTGCAGGGTGCTGAAGACAAGGTGTCCGGTCAGCGACGCGCGAATCGCGATCTCCGCGGTCTCGGAGTCGCGGATCTCGCCGACCATGACCACGTTCGGGTCCTGCCGGAGGATGTGCCGGAGCCCCACCGCGAAGGTGAGCCCGATGTCCGAACGGACCGGGATCTGGTTGATGCCCTTGAGCTCGTATTCGACGGGTTCCTCGATGGTGATGATCCGCTTGGTCACCGAGTTGATCGTGGAGAGGAACGCGTAGAGCGACGTCGACTTGCCGGATCCGGTCGGACCGGTCACCAGCACGATGCCGTGCGGCTTCACGATCAGCTCCCGGATCACCGCGTCCTCGTCCGCCCCGAACCCCAGTTTCTCGAGGCTGAAGAAGATCTTCCCGCGCAGCAGGAGCCGCAGCGAAACCGACTCGCCCCACACGGTCGGTACCGTCGACACGCGGATGTCGATCTCCTCGCCCTTGATGCGGACGTTGATGCGGCCGTCCTGCGGCAGGCGCTTCTCGGCGATGTTCATTCCCGCCATCACCTTGATGCGCGAGATCAACGCCGCCTGGTAGCGCTTGATCTGCGGCGGCAGCGGCGTCTGGTGCAGGATGCCGTCGATGCGGTACCGGATGCGGAGCTCGTCCTCGGAGGGTTCGAAATGGATGTCCGTCGCGCGGTCCTTGAAGGCCTCCCAGATCACCTGGTTGACGAACTTGATGA
>CAIYXO010000541.1 GCA_903930165.1 uncultured Verrucomicrobiota bacterium
GCCGGTGGTGGCATCCAATCCGGAAGGGATGTCGATCGACACCCGGAATCCCCGAAAACGGTTGAGGGTGTCGACCAATCCGGCCCAGTCCGGGTCGAGCGGCCGGTTGAGGCCGGTCCCGAAGACCCCGTCGACGATCCATCCCTGCGGTTCCGAAAGTTCGTCCTGGAGTTCTCCGGTGGCGGAGACCGGATCCGTGGCGTCGACCAGGATGACATGGCGATCCCGGAGGCAACGGGCGCAGGCCCTGGTGTCGGCGCCGTTGTTGCCGGGACCGGCGACGAGCAGGATCCGGTCCCCGGTCCGGGTCCGGCGCATCAGTTCCGACGCGAGCACCTGTCCGACGCGTTCGATCACTTCCTCGGGCCCGATTCCGGACTCCCAGGTGGAAGTCTCCCAGGCGCGCATTTCCTCGGCGGTGATGACAGGAAGGGGCATGTCGATCCGGTGGGTGAAACTCAGGTGACGTTGAGTTCGCGGCGGATTCCGAACTTGTCGACGCGTTTGCGCAGGGTGGCGCGGGTGATTCCGAGAAGGCGTGCGGCTCGGACCTGGTTGCCCTGGGTCTCGCGGAGGGCTTCGATCACCAATTCCCGCTCCACGGCGGGAAGGACCTTCAGGCCGGGCTGGGTCTTGGCCCATCGGAACAGCAGACGGGCCAGTTCCGGGATGTCCCCCGGGGTCTCCGAGACGGCCGGCGTCTCGCCCGGGGCGGGAGGCTGGGGCGCCACCGGGGCCGTGGGGACCGGAGCCGTGGCGACCGCGGGCTTTGCCGGTTCCTTGACGGGGACGGGTTGGTGGAGCTCGGCCGGCAGGTCCCCGGGCAGGATCGCCGGTCCCTTCGCGACCACGACGGCCCGGCGGAGGACGTTCTCGAGCTCGCGGACGTTTCCAGGCCACGAGAACGCCTCCAGGGCGATCAGGGTGTTCTCATTGATCGACTTCATGCCCCCCGATGCGGCGCCGATCTTGCGAAGGAAGTAGTCGACCAGCAGACGGATGTCGCTCCGTCGATCGCGGAGCGCCGGCAGCTGGATCCGGACGACGTTGAGCCGGTAGAAGAGATCCTCGCGGAACTCCTTTCGGGCCACCGCCTCTTCGAGCGGCTTGTTGGTCGCGGCGATGATGCGGACGTCGACCTGTACCGTCGAATTTCCGCCGACCCGTTCGAAGGAGCCGTTCTGCAGCACCCGGAGGATCTTCGTCTGCGTGGCCGGCGCCATGTCGCCGATCTCGTCGAGGAACAGGGTCCCGCGGTTGCACTGCTCGAAGCGGCCTATCCTCTGGGCGGTGGCGCCGGTGAATGCCCCGCGTTCGTGGCCGAAAAGCTCGCTCTCGAGCAGGTTCTCCGGGATCGCGGCGCAGTTGATCGCCACGAACGGCTCCTTGGCGCGGCGGCTGTTCTGGTAGACGGCCCTGGCGACCAGTTCCTTGCCGGTGCCGCTTTCACCGGTGATCAAGGCGGTGGCGTCGGACGCCGCCAGTTGGCCGATCAGCTTGAAGACCTCCTGCATCGGCTCGCTCCGGCCGATGACACCGAGGTCGTAGTCCTGCTGCTCCAACTGCGGCTGGAGGGCCACCGTCTGGCGCATGTCCTTCGAGGCCTTGAGGGCGTTGGCCACCAACTGCTTCAGCCTCGGCACGTCGAACGGCTTCAGCAGGTAGTCGTACGCCCCAAGCTTCATGGCCTCGATGGCGGTCTGCGTGGTCCCGTAGGCGGTCATGAGGATGACCGGAAGCTTCGGGTCGATCTGGCGGATCCGACGAAGCGTCTCGAGTCCGTTGAGTCCCGCCATGCGGATGTCGCTGAGGACGAGGTCCGGTCGCAGTTTCGGAATCAGCTTGAGCCCTTCCTCGCCGCTGGACGCGGTGTGAAGCTCGAGGTCGGGGGAGTCGAAGATCCGACGGAACGAGTATTGCACATCCGCCTCGTCGTCGATGAGCAGGAGCTTATCCATCTGGCGGGGGCAGAGTACGGTTCGTCGTCCTCGATGCAATGCGGGGTTCGCCCGGAGTTTCCACGCCGATTCCGGCTCCGGGAGGGAGATGCCGGGTTCCCGGCCGCATGTGGGAGGGGTGATCCCGGCAATGCCCTAATGCGCTTGACCCTGTGCGGTCGCGGCCATATTCAGCCAACCAGACAGCCCTGAAATGAGAAGGTCCATCACCCGTCTGCTCACGTCGGGGCTGCCGACCCAACCCCACACCTACCCCCAACCGACCCATGACAAAGCGCGATCTGGTGGTCCGGATTAGCGGCGAGACCGGCCTCACCCAAGAGCAGGTTCTCGACGTGATCCAGAAGACCCTCGACTACATTTCCGAAGCCGTTGCCAAGGGCCAGACCGTTGAACTCCGCAACTTCGGAGTGTTCGAGGTCAAGGTCCGCAAAGCCCGCATCGGAAGGAATCCGAACCGCCCCGAGACCGACGTTCCGATCCCGTCGCGCACGGTGGTCAAGTTCAAGCCCGGCAAGGAAATGCGCGAATCGGTGATCCGACTGGCGCCCGAGGCCTGAGCGCATCGGTTTCAAAAGCGAAGGACCCCGGCTCCCGTGAGGGAAACCGGGGTCTTTCTCTTGGGGCCGACGCCGCGGCCGACGTGGTCAGGCGAAGCGGGTAGCGGCCGCAGGCTGCGACGACGACTTGCGGGCGGCGATCGATTTCACGCCGGCGACGAGGGCGTCCACGGTGAGGCCGTGTTTCTCACGGAGGAAATCCACCGTGGTGGCGTGCTCGACGAACTGGTCGGGCCAGGCGAGGCGGTGCATCGGCGTGGAGATCCCGGCTTCCGAGAGGCACTCCAGGACCGCGCTGCCGTAGCCGCCCATGGCCACATGGTCCTCCAGGGTGGCGACCACGTCGGCGGCCTTGCCGTAGAACTCGTGGACTTCCCGGTCGAGCGGCTTGAAGTACCGCGGATTGATCACGGCCACGTCGAAACCTTCGGCGCGCAGCTTCATCGCGGCGGCGCGGGCCAGTGTCAGCATGGGACCCAGTCCGAACAGGGCGACCCGTGTCGAACCCTGCGTGTTCGCGAAGTTCTCGACCACGACCGCCTTCCCGATGGGCACCATGGCCGGAATCTCCTTGATCGGAACGCCTTCGGCGTTGCCCCTGGGATAGCGGATGGCAACCGGGTGCGACTGGAGCGTCGCGGTGAACATCATGTCCTGCAGCTCATCCTCGTTCGCCGGCGCCATGCCGATGATGCCGGGCAGGCAGCGGAGGTAGGAGATGTCGAAGAGGCCGTGGTGGGTCGGACCGTCGTTGGCGCTCAGGCCGGCCCGGTCCATGCAGAAGATCACCGGCAGGTCCTGCAGGCAGACGTCGTGGTGGATGCAGTCGTAGGCCCGCTGGAGGAAGGTGCTGTAGATCGCGACCACCGGACGGAAGCCCATCGTGGCCATGCCCGCGGCGAAGATCACGGCATGCTCCTCGGCGATGCCGACGTCGTAGTACTGGCCGGGAACCGCCTGTTCCAGCAGCTTGAGGCTGGTGCCGCTGGGCATCGCGGCGGTGATGCCGACGACGTTCTTGTTCTGCTGGCAGAGCTTCACCATGGTCCGGCCGAAGACCTCCTGCCACATCGGTGCGGCACCGGTCTTCGGGGCGGGGGTCTGGCCGGTCGCCGCGTCGTACGGGCCGAGGCCGTGGAACTTCTCCGGGAACTTCAGCGCGGCCTCGTAGCCCTTGCCCTTCTGGGTGAGGACGTGGATCACCACCGGCTCATTGCAGGTCTTGGCGAACTCGAGGGTGCTGACCAGGAGAGGGATGTTGTGTCCGTCGATCGGACCCAGGTAACGGAGACCGAACTCCTCGAAGAGCATCGCCGAACCGTGGCCGCCACGTCCGTCGCCTTCCAGGGGCCCGTGCGCGGGTTCCAGGGCCACCGAGGCCGCGATTCCCTTGAGCGCCTCCTCGGTCTTGCTGCCGAGCATCGCCACCAGGTCGCCCTTGGGGAGGCGGCGGAGCCAGTTGTTGAAGTCGCGCGCCACCTTGTTGTAGCGCGGGCTGGTGGTGAGCTTGCCGAGCTACTCGGCGATGGCGCCGACGTTCTTGGCGATCGACCACTCGTTGTCGTTCAGGATGCCGATGAACCGCTTCGTCGTGCACTTGATGTTGTTCAGCGCCTCGAAGCTGATGCCGTTGGTGAGGGCGGCGTCGCCGAAGACGCAGACGACGTGTTCGTCGCCTTTCCGCTGGTCGCGTGCCGCGCACATCCCGAGCGCCGCGGAGAGCGCCGTTCCGGCGTGCCCGGCACCATAGCAGTCGTGTTCGCTCTCGGTCCGGAGCGCGAAGCCGTTGAGGCCGTTGGTGGTCCGGATGGTGCGGAAGCGGTCGCGGCGCCCGGTCAGGATCTTGTGGACATAGACCTGATGGCTGACGTCCCAGACGAACTTGTCCTTGGGCGTCTCGAAGACCCGGTGCAGGGCGATCGACAACTCGACAACGCCGAGGTTGGGGCCCAGGTGCCCGCCGTTCTTGGCGAGGCCTTCGATCAGTTCCTGACGGATGTCGCCGGCGAGTTCAGCCAGTTGTTCCGGTGTCAGCTTCTTGAGGTGCGACGGATGGTCGACCATTTCGAGATATCGGCTCATGGGGTTGCTGCGGGGGAAATTGTTGTGGATGGCCACGGCTCAGGCCGCGTCGCCGGAATCCAAGGCGGCGGGTTTGGCCACCAGCGTGCCGCCGAGGGTCTCCTCGAGCTTGCGGATGCGGACCTCCGCCGTGGACAGGCGGTTCTGGCACAACTGCGCCAACCGGGTGCCTTCCTCGAATCGCTTCAGGAGCTGATCCAGGGGAAGGTCGTCGGACTCCATCGCTTCCACGATGGATTCCAGCTGGCGCAAGGCGTCTTCAAACGCGGGTTCGCCGTCCTGTTCGGACTGGGGGGCGGCCTTCGGCACGGCGCGGAACCTCGTTCAATCACCGGGGTTTGCCCAGCGGTATTTTCAGCGGGACCCGCCCCCGGCGGCCTTCTGCCAGGACTGGCGCGGCGTCACGCTTTTCGGAGTCGGCTCCACCCAGGGCGACGCGGAATCGGCAATCAGTCGCAGCGCCCGTTGGACTTCCTCGGGCCGGGTGTTGGCGAGGTCCTGGGTCTCTCCCGGATCTTCTCCGAGATGGTAGAGTTCCACGGGCGAATTGGATCCGTGCCGGATCGCCTTCCAGTCGCCGAACCTCACCGCCTGGGAATATCCCGACTCGTGGGATTCCCAATAGAGGCAGGCCGCCCGGGGACGCGGCTCCTTGCCCAACAGGGCCGGCGCGAAGGAAACGCCGTCCAGGCCCGGCGGGATCGATGACCCGGTGAGTTCACCCAGCGTCGGGAGCAGGTCCCAAAGGGCCACGGGCAGCGTGTTCGTCTGGCCGGGCGCTATGTGGCCGGGCCAGGAGACGATCAAGGGAACCCGGATGCCGCCTTCGTGGAGGCTGCGCTTGACTCCACGGAACGGTCCCGAGCTGCGGAAGAAGTTGGTGCTGACGCCGCTTTCGACGTGCGGACCGTTGTCGCTGGTGAACACGAAGATCGTGTCGGAAAGGATCCGGCTCTTCTGGGCGCGGGCGACGAGTTGGCCCACCAATCGGTCCAGGCGCTCGATCATCGCCGCCTTGCCCTTTTCCGGCCGCGGCCATTCCTCGCGGGCGTAGGACCCGAAATCGGGGACTTCCATCCCGTTGGTCCCAAGCTCGTTGTTGGCATGGGGATAGGTGCTCGCCACATACAGGAAGAACGGGTGGTCTTCATGCACCTCCACGTAGTTGGTCGAAAACCGCGCGATCCAGTCGCCGATGTAGTCCACGCGCTCCCCGTGCATGTTGCCCCAGTTGGAGAACCGGTTCCGATTCCTCCAGACAAACTGCGGGTAGTAGTCGTGGGCGTGTCCCTGGTCCAGGAAGCCGAACCAGTCCTCGAACCCCTGGCTGTTCGGATGCCCGGTGGTTTCCTCCCAACCCAACGCCCACTTGCCGGTTCCCGCCGTCCGGAGGCCGGCCGTCCTCAACACCTCGGCCATCGTGATGTCGGCATCCTCCAGGGGGACCTGGACGTTGCTGCGGGTCCGGCCATGCCCCGAGTGCAGTCCGGTCATCAGGGCGCAACGGCTGGGCGCACACACGGTGTTGCCGGCGTAGGCCTGGGTGAAACGCATCCCGGACGCGGCCAAACGGTCGATGTGGGGGGTGCGGATCTTCTCCTGTCCCTGGCATCCGATGTCCCCCCATCCGAGGTCGTCTGCGACGATCAGGACGACGTTCGGGACCTTGGATTTCCTCCTGGGATTGAAGTTGTCGGGGGCCTTCGGACCGGGCGCAGCCCAGGAGACGGCCGCAGTCAGGAAGGCGGCGAACAGGACCGGATGGAGAAGCCAGCGACGGAGCATCGGTCCGCGGAACATGGCGGTTGAAGGCTCTGGAATCCAGTTCGCTTCGACCACCCCTGTCCGCGGTGCCGACCCCAGCAGGCTGGCGTCGGGTGGACTTCGTCCCCTTGGGCCTCTCGGAACCCGTCAGCCCCGGATCGCCTTCAACACCTCGTCCGCATGGAGCTCCGGCTTCACCTGCGGCCAGACGTTCCGGATCAATCCATCGGGACCGATGTGGTAGGTGATCCGGAAGGTACCCTGGTAACGCCGGCCCATGAACGACTTCTCACCCCACGCGCCGTAGGCGTTGACCACCGAACGGTCTTCGTCGGCGATCAGCGGGAACGGGAGACGGAATTTCTCCGTGAAGCGGACATGGGATCGGACGGGATCGGTGCTCTCCCCAAGCACAACGGCACCGGCGGCGGTGTAGTCCGGGATGGCATCCCGGAACGCGCAGGCCTCATTGGTGCAACCCGGGGTGTCGTCCTTCGGATAGAAGTAGA
>CAIYXO010000542.1 GCA_903930165.1 uncultured Verrucomicrobiota bacterium
ACCCGAACCGCGTCGAAACCACGTCGAAACCCCGCATCGAGGCCTGCTCGTCCGAGGCGAACTGCGCCGGCAGATAGACGCCCCAGGTCTCCATCAATTCCTCCAGTCCGCCACGCCGACGGAGCGTCTCCATCGCCGTGGCGACCAGCACCCGCCCTCCGCGGTCGAGGTACGCGGCCAGCGCGGCGACCTCGTTGGGCAGCAGCGGCTGGGTCGGTCCCATCACCAGCAGCACCGAGGCGTCGACCGGGATGCCCGCACCCGCGTTGGTGAGCACCAGCGACTCGACGTTCTTCTCCGCCAGCAGGCGCACCATCCGCGAAAGACCCCGGGCGTCGTCGTCCGAACCCGGATCCGATTCGCCGTGTCCCTGAAGGAAATAGGCCCTCTGACGCGTGCCCTCCGAGAGTCCCGCCAAGGCCGAGGTGAACAGCGCCTCGCCCCGGAAGGCGACCCGCCGGATGTCGTTGGTCCGCCCCTGCAACATCCCCTTCACGTCCGCGTCATACGTCGACATCTCCGCGTCGTCCACGGTCCGGAAGCGTCCGTTGCCCGCGTCGAAGACCACCACGTCGCCGATGTTCTTCCCCAGTCCGTACTGCGACTTCACCGCCGTCGCCAAGGCCACGTCCCGCACGTAGTCCACCGCCTGCACCCGGATCCGCGGCGACTGCAGGGCGTACTCGCGGAGCAGTCCGTCCACGTGCCGGTAGAGGTCCGATCCGGGATCGAAGAGCACCACCGCCTTCACCTCGTTGGTCAAGGCGGCGAGGGTGCCGACGGTCAGCGGGGAAAGCTGCGGACGCCGCGACGCCAACAGGTCGAGACGCCAGTGGAGCCGCGTCGCCGCCAGGTAGTTGGCCATAGCGACGATCGCCACCATGGCCACGATCCCGACGGTCATGTTGCAGCCCGCCCGCCAGAAGCGGCCCGGCTCGTAGCTGGGGCGTCCGGTTCCGCGGCTCATTTCCACCTCCGCATCTCGACCACCCGGTGGGTCAGGAACAGGAACAGCACCGTGAAGCTCAGGTGGAACACCAGCGCCCGGCCGTCGATCACCCCACGCGCGAAATCCTTCATCTGCAGGGTCACCGAAAGGTGGTCCAGCACCCGGCCGAGGGTGTCGCCCGAGCCGCCGGCGCCGGCCGGCCGCAGGCTCGACGCCCAGACCCCGACACCGATCAGGAGCGAGGTCATGGCCGCGATGATCTGGCTCCGGGTGAGCGACGAGGCGAAGATGCCCGCCGCGAGGTAGGTCGATCCGATGCAGGCGATCCCGAGAAGCGCTCCGGCCATCGCCCGCGGATCCAGGAGCTCGGGAACGCCCGCAACCTGCCGGAGCCCCACCAGCACGCAGATCATCGGAACCCAGCTCGCCAGGTAGAACAGCACCGCGCCGGTGTACTTGGCCAACACCACCTGCCAGTCCCCGACCGGCGTGGTCATCAGCGCCTCGTAGGTCCCCTGCGACTTCTCCGACGCGAACGAGCGCATGGTGATCACCGGCGTGATCACGATGACGATCAGCCAGAACACGAGCCCGTCGCCGAAGAACATCTCGGTGATCGGCGCGTCGGTGCGGTCGCTGTTGAGGGTGTCCAGCAACCCCGTGAGCCCGAAGCCGGCCAACAACAGGGTGATCGCGACCACCACGTAGCCGGTGAGGGCGTTGAACGCGATGCCG
>CAIYXO010000543.1 GCA_903930165.1 uncultured Verrucomicrobiota bacterium
GGCCGCGGGCGCTTCCGTGGAGCTCCGGTTGACGGTGGTTCCGACCGTCCCCGGGGCCTTTGAACTCGTCGGCACCGTGACGCCCCTCGTGCCGGACGGCACCTTCAACAACACCGCCACGGCCCGGTTCTCGGCCGCCGATGGATTCGCCGGCACCGTGGAACTCCCCGGCCAGCTTCGCGAGTACTCGTTCCGCGTCGCCGAGGGGCTCCCCATCTCTTCGTCTTCGACGCGTTGACCGACCGCAGTGAACTCCATTGGCGGCTCGTTTCCGACCGGTGTGGGAACATCCCGGAGAAAAGCTTCATCTACTCCGACGGCGATCGCATTTCCGACAACGGGTCCGTCATGGACCTCCCGCCTGGTGAGCACCTCGTCCAGGTGCGCGTCAACGACGGCGGGACCGGGGACTTCGCCTTCAATCTGCTCCGCCTCGCGGATGCCCCGCTGTTGACCGTCGGCGCGGTGGCCGCGGTGGACCTGGTCCCCGGCAACTCGACGCGGACCCACCAGTTCTCCGCCACCTCCGGGGACCGCATGCGTGTCCGGCTCTCTCCCACCAACGCCCCGGGACTCCGGTATCGCCTTGTCGATCCCTACGGACGTGTCCTGGAAGGCGGCTACGGCGAGGGATCCCCGGTCGTCATCCATGCCACCGGCAACCACTTCCTCGTGGTCGAAGGCAACATCACGCGCGGCGCCTTCGACGGCAGCTACGGGATCGAGGTCCGGCGCGAAGGCTCGAGCCCCATCGTGACCGCCACCTCGGAGCTGACCCTCGGCACGGCGTTCCGGATCACCAACTCCGCCCCGTTCACCAATTCCTGGAGGTTCACCCTGCCCACGGCATCCCGCCTCGCCTTCACCCCGATGGAACCCAATTCCAGGGTCCGCTGGCAGCTGATCGGCCCCAAGGGGACGTCGGAAAGCCGTCGGTTCGTCGACGACAACTGGTTCCTGTTCGAATCCCCGGCCGGTGACTACCAGCTGACGACGTGGAGCACGGACTCCGGCGAGCAGGTTTTCGCCGGCGTGGTCCGCAACCTCGCAACGGTGCCGGTCGCGACGCTGGACACCGACATCACGGTGACCAACAGCCCAGCCAACGACGACCGGTTCCTGCGGATTCCTTTGTCGGCGGGACAGTCGGTCCACCTCGGCGCGCGCTCGCAGTCCGGCTTCAACTACGGAGCGACCTGGGCCCTCTTCGACCCACGGCTGGATTTCGCCCGCAATGCCTCCTGCAACGAACTTCAGCAGGGATTCAACGACCTGGGTGTCTTCACGGCCTCCGTGAGCGGCGAATACCTCCTAGGCCTGGGATCCTACGTCTATGAACCCGCTTCCGAGGCCACCCGCGTAGTCAGGATCAGCGGCGTCACCAACAAGACGCAGACCATCTCCCTCGGCGAACTCGTCAGCGGCACGATCGAGACGTCCGGTCAGGTCCGGAACCACCGGTTCGACATCGATTCGACCCGCCGTGTCTCGTTCGACCCCATGAGCGTCGAGAACGCGAACTGGCGGCTTGTCGGGCCGGGTGGCGACATCGCTTCGTCCTCCTTCGCGGGCGACGGGTGGAGGATCTTCGAACTGCAGCCCGGCGAGTACAACCTCGTCGTGACCGGACGGAACTCGGAGACCCCTGCCTACCGCTTCCGCCTCCTGGATCTCGCCAGCGGGCCGGTGCTTGCGGTCGGCGCGACCTCGACCAACACCATCGCCCCGGCGAACAGCAGCATCGTCCGCACCGTGAACCTCGCCGCCGGCCGCCGCCTCTTCTTCGAGGCGGTCTCGAGCTCGGGTTTCCCTCGATACGGCGTCCCCTACTGGACCCTCATGGCCCCGGACGGCACCC
>CAIYXO010000544.1 GCA_903930165.1 uncultured Verrucomicrobiota bacterium
CAGAACCAGCTGCGGAATCTTTCACGGCAGATCCTTTCGGCCCAGGAGGACGAGAGACGCCGGATCAGTCGCGAACTCCACGACGTCATCGCCCGGACCCTGAGCGGCATCAACATGCAGCTTGCGAACCTCAAGATGGAGGCGTCGAGGAACTCCCGCTCGCTCGACCGGAACATCGCGCGGACCCAGAGGATGGTCGAAAGGTCGGTGGAAATGGTCCACCGGTTCGCCCGGGAACTCCGGCCCGCGGCGTTGGACGACCTCGGCCTGGTGCCCACGCTGCAGTCGTACCTGCGACACTTCACGATGGAGACCGGGATCCGAACCCGTCTCGCCGCCTTCGACGGACTCAACGCCCTGAGCACGCTCCGACGCACCACGCTCTACCGCATCGTCCAGGAGGCGCTCACCAACGTCGCCAAACACTCCAAGGCCACGAACGCCGCCGTCTCCATTGATTGCCTTCCACGACGGTTGCGCCTGAGGATCTCCGACGACGGCCATGCCTTCGATGTGGCGGCCGTCCAGAATTGCAACGCGGGCCGCCGCCTCGGGCTTTTGGGCATGAAGGAGAGGGCCGAGATGATCGGCGGTTCCTTCTCGATCGATTCCAACCCCGGGAAAGGGACCACCGTCGAGGTGGTCATTCCGTTCAGGCACCCTTCTTCCCCTCATCCGAAGTCCCCAACGAAGACCAGCCGGTCCAGCAAGTCCGTACCGAAAGCCCCATGAAAAAGATCCGCGTACTCGTCGTCGAAGATCACGCCGTCGTCCGGGAAGGCCTCTGCAGGACGCTGCTTCTCGACGGCGGAATGGAGGTGGCCGGCCAGGCCGAGAACGGCAGGAAGGCCGTCGCCCTCGCCGCCGCGCTCAAGCCCGATGTCATCCTCATGGACATCGCCATGCCGCGCATGAACGGACTGGAGGCAACCCGCCAGATCGTGAAGGCCGCTCCGACCTCACGGATCGTGGTCCTCTCCGCCCACAACGACGACGCCTACGTCCGCGCCGCCGAGGAGGCCGGGGCGGTCGGCTTCATCCTGAAGCAGGCGTCCTCGATCGACATCTGCGCCGCGATCCGCAAGTCGCAGGTCTCCCGAACCTACTTCACCACGCCGGGTGAGCGCGCCGCCGATTCCCTCGCCAACGGAGCCGCGCGACGGCTGGAGGGCCCCTACCGGAAACGTCCTCTCCTGACCTCCCGAGAGCTCGAGGTGCTCCAACTCATCGCAGAGGGACGGGCCAACAAGGAGACCGCCGCCGAGCTCGGCATCGGGATGAAGACGGTCGAGAAGCATCGGGAGCACCTCATGGAGAAGCTCGACATCCACGACACCGCCGGTTTGACCCGATACGCGATCGGGGCGGGGCTCGTCGAATGCGACGTCAAGGTATGCATCCTCTGAGGGCGCGACCGCACGATTGGGGGGCCTTCAGGCCGGACGCCACGTGATTGGGGCGGTGCCGCTGGAGGTCCTTCGCGGCCGCATCGGGACGCTGAAGGCATGGGGAGAATCCCCCATTCCGCGGCGGGTTGGCTCCCGTTCTCCTGAACGGTAGAGAACCATGAGCCCGAACCCGCCATCCGCCCTCCCCGGAGAGAACCGCTCCACCCGGATCCTGCTCGCTGAGGACGACCCGGAGATCCGGCGGCTGGGAGTCCGCATCCTCTCGAGGATGGGGCATTCCGTGGACACGGCCTTCGACGGGGAAGACGCCTGGGAGGCGCTGAACCGCGGGAGCTACGGTCTGCTGTTGACGGACAACGCGATGCCCCGTCTCTCGGGCCTCGACCTGATGGCGAGGATCCGGGCCGCGGCCCTCCTGATTCCGGTGATCATGATCTCGGGTTCGATACCCGAGGAATCCTTCAGGCTCCGGCCTTGGCTGCGTCCGGACTTCATCCTCCAGAAGCCCTTCGAAGTCCCGGCGCTGATGCGGTCGATCGAGTCCGCCATCCGCCTTGGAACGAGTCCGCGCACTGCCGGCATGGAACCGGCCTGAAGCCGGATGCCCGTGTCGCGAATCCGCCGGCGCCAAGGTTCGGTGGGTAGTAGACCCCATGGCGGAGGCGAAGCCCTTCCGACCACCGTGTCCGGGTGTCCATCCCCTCGCCATCCACACCCCAGCGCATCTACTCCACCGGTCCGCGAAGTCCGACTGGACGCTCCACGCGAACCTGGTTCCAAGGCGCACGTCAAACCGTTCGCGGCCGTGTCTCGATGCTGGCTTCCACGGCCTCGGTCCATTGGATCGCCGTCTTCTCGATGCTGTGGCTCCTGGCCGTCGGTCCGGCCCGCCTCGATGCCCAGATCCGGCCGCCGGGCTGCACCGGCAGCGGACTCGGGATCAACCTCTTCACCAGCAGCGCCGACGTCCACATCGGCGACACGCTCACCTACAGCGTCACCGTCTTCAACGGGCTCGTCGGCACCGGCAGGATCGTCTGCGACGCCTCGGACATCGTGGCCGGCATCGTCACACCGGACGGGGTCACCAACCTCATCACCTTGCGCCGGACCGCGCTCAGCAACGGCGAGTCCGACTTCTACACCAACGTGGTCTCCTACGTGGTCCGGGCCCAGGACCTGCGTTCCGACGGCACCGTCAGGACCACCGCCTTCGACGACGGCAACATCCACCAGAACGACACCAACAGCCGGGGCGGCGGGGACCAGGGGGTCAACACCGAGGTCAACCTGCCCTGCGTCGCGCTCTCCGCGCTCTGCTTCGGCGGCGTGGGCGAGGGTGGGCTGATCCGCTTCACCGGCAGCATCACCAACTGCGGCAACACGGCCCTGGTCGGCGTCTCCGTCACCAACCTCGTGAACGGCGTTAGTCAACACGTCGCCTTCATCACCAACCTCGCCATCGGGCAGGTCGCCACCTTCTCGGGAGGCTGGGTCCCGTCCAACCCCTGCGGCCCCAGCTCCGCCGTCCTCACCGTCAGGGCGGTCGACCAGTTCACGACTTCGCCGAGGACGGTCACCAGCTCCGCAACGCTCGTCTGCGAGAACACACTCAGCCCCGGAATCCTGGTGACGAAGTCCTGTCCCACCGGACCCGTCGCCCCAGGACAACGGCTCACCTTCACCGGCACCGTGGCCAACTCCGGCGACGTCACCCTCACCAACGTGGTCGTGCTCAACTCCAGGCCCGGCCCCGCGACACCCGTCTTCACCATCGCCTCGCTGGCGCCGGGTCAGACGGTCCCGTTCTCGGGAAGCTACCTCGCCCCGACGAACTGTTCCGTCAGCGACACCCTGACCGCCACCGGCGTGAGTCCCTGCGGCGCGGTCGTCACCCATTCCGCGACCGCGACGTGTGATCTCCTGACCACGCCGGCCCTCGTCGTCAGCGCGTCGTGCCCGACCGGCCAGGTCCTTCCCGGCGGGCTCCTGCGCTACTCCGGACAGGTGCGGAACTCCGGCAACGTCGCCATGACCAACGTCACGGTGACCGCGGACCGACCGGCCGCGAACACCCGTGTGTTCACCCTCGCTTCCCTCGCCCCGGGAGAGGTCGCCGAGTTCGCCGGGACCT
Organism: uncultured Verrucomicrobiota bacterium; assembly: GCA_903930165.1. Taxonomy (GTDB): domain Bacteria; phylum Verrucomicrobiota; class Verrucomicrobiia; order Limisphaerales; family UBA9464; genus SXXZ01. The sequence goes on from CAIYXO010000544.1 coordinate 3,544, forward strand.
ACACGGTCGGCACCAACGTCTGCAACACGTCGATCACCCTCGATGCCGGCGGACGCGACGCCTGCAACCTGGCCGCGACCACAAACCGAACGGTCCTCACCTGCCCCGTCGCCACCGCCCCGGCCCTGGTCGTCGTCGTGGAATGTCCCGTCACCAACGCCACGGCCGGAGGACCGATCGTCTTCCGCGGATCCGCCCGCAATACCGGAGACATCACCCTGGTGGACGTCACCGTGGTCCACACCCAGAACGGAACCAACGTCCTCGCCCGGGCCGCGACGCTGGAGTCGGGAGCCGTGATGACCTTCCTTGCCGGCTTCAACGCACCGGTCGACGCCTGCACGGTGGCCACCACGGTCGTCGCCCGCGGCACCGACGCCTGCCTCGGGACCCCGGTCACCGCCTCGGCCAGCGCACGATGCGACCTGCTCACGCATCCGTCCATCGAGGTGACCCAGTCCTGCCCCGTCCAGCCGCCCACCCCGGGATCGGTCTTCGTCTTCGCCGGCACGGTCCGCAACTCCGGCGACGTCACCCTCACCAACGTGACGGTGCGCAGCAGCCTCGGCGGAACCAACCCGGTGTTCTCGGCCGCCACGCTCGCCCCCGGGGCCGTCGCCACCTTCAACGTCCGGTCGACCGCACCGACGAACTGCACAGTGACCGCCACCTCGACGGCGACGGCCGCGAGCGCCTGCGGCTTCGAGGTCGCCCACTCGACGACCACCGTTTGTGCCGTGGCGACCACGCCGGGCCTGACCGTCGTCCAGGCCTGCCCCGCAGTGGCCCCGGTTCCGGGAGGACTCCTGCTCTTCACGGGCACCGTCCGGAACTCCGGTGACACCACCCTGACCAACGTCGTCGTCCGCAACAGCGGCGTCGGCCCGACGCCCGTCCTCACCCTGGCCTCCCTGGCCCCGGGCGCCTCGGCGTCCTTCTCGGGCTCGCTCCGGGTTCCCCTCGACTGCTGCACGGTCTCGAGCACGGCGACCGCGACGGGCATCGACGTCTGCTCCGGACTCGCGACTTCCGACACGGCCACCACCACCTGCCTCGTCGGGTCCACGCCGTCGATCGAGGTGACCAAGACATGTCCCCCCTCGGCGGTCCCGGCGGGCTCTCCGTTCCGCTACACCGGCGCGGTCCGCAACTCCGGCAACATCACGCTCGTCGGCGTCGTGGTCTTCAACGACCGGTCCCCGGCGGGAATCCCGGTGTTCGGCCCGACGACGCTCGCCCCCGGCGAGTCCGCCGCGTTCACGGGCTCCTATGTGAACGACGCCGACTACTGCGGGACGGACACCCTGACCGCCAGCGGGACCAGCACCTGTGGCGCCGCCGTCTCCGGCAGCGTGACCACGACCTGCCTCGCGCCCCCCACCTCACCCGCGATCCTGGTGGCCATGAGCTGCCCGTCGCTTCCGACACCGCGTGGGGGAACCCACACCTTCATCGGCACGGTTTGGAACACCGGCGACGTCACACTGACGGACGTCTTCGTCCACAACAGCCAACCGACCAACGGCACTCCGGTGCTCGGGCCGATCACGCTGGCCCCGGGCGCCTCCGCCACCTTCGCCGGGAGCTTCACCGCCCCCCTCGACTGCTGCGAGATCACGGAGACCCTCACCGCACTTGGACGGGACCGCTGCTCCGGAACGACGGTCAGCGGACGCTCGACGAGCGTCTGCCCGATGGCCACCGCACCGGCCATCTCCATCACCCAGGACTGCGGTACCGCATTGCCCCTCGGCGACCCCACCGCGTTCGCGGGACTGCTCACGAACACCGGTGACGTCAACCTGACCAACGTCTGGGTCCACGGGATCCGGGACGGCAACGTCCGGGTCGCCGTCTTCGGCCCCGTCGAACTCGCCCCGGGCGAAACCGCCCGGTTCTCCGGGAACCACCCCGTCCCGACGGGAACCAACACGGCGGGCGGCCTCCTTGAGGCCTCCGGCCAGGACACCTGCCTCGCCCGCACCGTGCTGGCACGCGCGGACTGCTCGGGCCCCGTCCGCCTTCCGCCCTTCCCGAATGTCCGCACCGCGACACAGGCGGGCGGCGTCGTCACACTCGTCTGGGACTCCAGCCCCGGCACGACCTACACCCTCCAGTGCAAGGCCTCCTTCGAGGATCCCATCTGGATCGACGTCCCGGGCGTCGTTACCGCGACGGGCGACACGGCGACGAAGTCGGATGTCCTCGGCCCGACTCC
>CAIYXO010000545.1 GCA_903930165.1 uncultured Verrucomicrobiota bacterium
AGCAGGGCCGCATCGCGGACACGCCGCGATTGGCGGAAGACCTCCGGCGCGGCGAGGGACAACACCTCGGAAAGGGTGTCCACGCAGCCCCGTACCGTCTTCTCCAGGAGCTCCCTTTCCGCGACGCGACGTTCGTGGAGCCGAGCCGCCGCCCGGACCGCGGCGGCCAGGTCGTCCGACGAACACCTCCGCGGAAGAAACCGGAATGCGACCCCCTCGTCGACAGCGCGCACGGCCTCGTCATGGTCGGCATCGCCGACGAGGAGAACGCAGGCCACGTCCGGCGCGAGCTGGTGGAGCCGTCTCAGGAACGGCAGTCCCGCCGTGTCCCGGGAACGCATGTCGTTCACCACGACCGCGAATTCCTCGCCGCTTTCCACGGCGGTGAACACCTGGTCGTGTCCGAGCACGGTCTCCACCTGGAACTCCCGGAGGAAGCTGCGCCGAAGCTGGGCCAGCAGGCCCGGGTCTTCGTCGATAAGCAGGATCTTCTTCATGGCCGGCCTTCCGATCGGAGGCAACCGGTCCGGTGCGGCGGCGCGGCCGTTTCCCGGTTCCGCTCCCCGCCCGCCCCCTTCCACCCCGTCGCTCCGCGCCCGCCCGTGCACGTCGCCGGAACGGACGGAACACACGACCCTCCGAGGTCGTCGGCCCGTCCACCCGGCGGGAGGAATACCCGGGCGGCAATCCGGAGCATCGGCATCCGAAGCCGCCGACTTGAACCGCGCCCCGTCCGGGAACCGCATCGGAATCGGCAATGGGAGACGCTCCGCGCTCAGCCGCCCAAGGCACCCGCCTGGGACGGGTCGGCGATGGTGCCCTTGTTGAAGTCCACGTACTCCTCGGTCAGGTCGGCCGCATAGATGAAGGCGCTTCCCTTGCCGAGGTTGAGTCGGATGCGGAGTTCGAACTCGTCGGCCTGGACGGCCTTCCAGAGGTCGGCGAACGGGGTCTTCGTGGGCTGCCCGCGACGGAGGCTCCACAGGATCCTCTTCGAGCCGGCCGAACCGTAGCCGATGTCGACGCGGTCCTCGACCACGGTGGCGGGGCTGTAGCCGAGCGCGTCGATGATGCGGCCCCAGTTCGGATCGCCGCCATGCCAGCTCGTCTTGACGAGGAGGCTGTTGGCGACGGCGCGCGCGGCCGAATCCGCCTCGGCGTCGGACTTCGCCCCCTCGACGCGGACGGTCACCACCCGGTGGACCCCTTCCCCGTCGCGCACGATCATCTTGGCGAGCTCCAGGCAGACATGCCGGAGGGCTTCCGCAAAGGCGACGAAGCCGGGGCCGGAGGCCTTCTTGAGGGGAGTGTTCCCGGCCAGCCCGTTGGCGAGCACCAGCACGGTGTCGTTGGTGCTCATGTCGCCGTCGACGGTGATGCGGTTGAAGCTGCCGGCGACGGCCTCGTTGAGCGCGGACTGCAACGGCTTGGCCGCGATGGCCGCGTCGGTGGTGATGAAGCAGAGCATCGTCGCGTGGAGGCCGGCGGGCGCCGTGGCGGGACGCGCGCCGTTCGGGGACATGCCGGGCTGGATCATCCCGGCACCCTTGCACATGCCGCCGATGCGCACGGTCTTGCCGCCGATCCGAAACTCCACGGCGACCGTCTTGGGACGCGTGTCGGATGTCATGATGGCCTCGGCGGCGTGGGCGGCGTGTTCCGGCGAGGTCCCGAGGACCTGGGCCGCGGCGGCGATGCCGGAGCCGACCTGCGTCATCGGAAGCTGGACGCCGATGCGGCCGGTGGACGCGACCAGCACCCGTCCCTCGGGAAGGCCGAGGACCTCCTCGGCGAGAGCGGCCATGGCCAGGGCGTCCTTCATGCCCTTGCGTCCGGTGCAGGCGTTGGCGTTGCCGGAGTTGACCACCACGGCCTGCGCGAGGCCCTTGGAAACACGCGGCACGCACACCTTCACCGGGGCGGCGCAGATCTGGTTGGTGGTGAAGAGTCCCGCCACGGAGGCCGGCGTCTCGCTGACCAGGAGGCAGAGGTCGCGCTTCTGGCCCTTGTCCGAGCCCTTGCCGGTGCCGAGGCGCTTGATGTCGCAGAACACGCCTCCCGTACGGAACCCCAGCGGAGCCACGACGGCGCCCTCGACGGACTTGAACTTCGATTTCACGCGCGGTTTGAAGCGGACCCGGGGCCGGGAGACAACATCAATCCGCAGACCCCGGGCGTCTTCGCCCCGGCCAAACCATGCCGAATCGAGGCAGAAGGGATCGGCACGCCAAGCCGCAAAGCCGCAGGGGGAACTGGAAAGCCCTCCGTCTCCCCCCGGCGGGACCAGACACCGGATGGCGATTGTTCCTCCGTTTCCGGATCGGACCCGCTGATGGCGTCTTGGCGCGCTGGCGTGAGGTCGGCCTTCGCTCCCGCCGAATCGTTCCGCTCAGAACTCCACGACCTGGCCGCGCACGGGCACGACCACCTCCGACTCCGGCTTCAGGTTCCTGAGCGCATCCCCGAACGCCAGGGCCGGGGCCTCCTCGCCATGCACCACCGTGATGGTCCGCATCGGGCCGGTCAGGGACTTCACGTAGGCGAGCAGCTCGCTGCGACCGGCGTGTCCGGAGAAGGCATCCACGCGCCCGATCTCGGCGCGGACCTCGTGGGGGACGCCGAAGATGTTCACCGGGCTCCGGCCGGAGACGATCTGGTAGCCCAGGGTGTGTTCGGCGCAGAAGCCGACGAACAGGATCAGGTTGCGCGGATCCCCGACGTTGTTGGCGAGGTGGTGTCGGATCCGCCCCGCCTCGGCCATTCCCGAGGCGCTGATGATGAGGCACGGCTCGCGCAGATCGTTCAGCTTCTTCGACTGGGCGGCCTCACGGATGTAGGTGAGGTTCTCCATGCCGAACGGGTTGCCCTTGGAGCGGAGGTGTTCGTAGGTCTCGGCGTCGAAGCATTCCGGATGCAGGCGGAAGACCTCGGTCGCGTTCACGCTGAGCGGGCTGTCGACGAAGATCGGGACCCTGGGAATGCAGCCGGACTCGGTGAGCTGGTTGAGCACGTAGACAAGCTGCTGGGTGCGTCCGACGGCGAAGGCCGGGATGATCACCTTTCCTCCCCGCGCGATCGCCCCGGAAACCAGGCGGCAGAGCTGGTCGCGAGAATCGCCGGCATCCTCGTGCTCGCGGTCGCCGTAGGTGCTCTCGACCTGAAGGAAGTCGACGTCCTCCACCGGCTCCGGATCCCGCAGGATCTCCTGCGCCGGGCGCCCGATGTCGCCGCTGAACAGGTAACGGATCCGGCGGTCGCCCTCGCGGATGTCGAGGATCACCTGGGCGGAGCCGAGGATGTGCCCGGCGTCGCGGAACTCCAGCGTCACGCCGTCGGCCACCGGCATGCGGCGTCCGTAGTTGATGGCCACGAACTGCCGCACGGCCTTCTCGGCGTCCTCGACGGAATAGAGGGGCACGACCGGGGGCAGCCCCTCCTTGGCACGCTGCTTCGAGACGTACTGGCTGTCCGCGATCTGCAC
>CAIYXO010000546.1 GCA_903930165.1 uncultured Verrucomicrobiota bacterium
GCCCGGAGGTTTCGGCACTCTCGACGAGCTGTTCGAGGTGGTGACCCTGGTCCAGACCGGCCGCATCCCGGCGTTCCCGTTGATCCTCTTCGGACGGGAGTACTGGAAGGGCATGCTCGACTGGTGCCGGACCACGCTGGAGAAGGAGAAGATGATCTCTCCGGGCGACGTCGACCTGCTCAAGGTCGTCGACACCCCGGAGGAGGCGATCAAGATCATCCTCGACTACCGCCGCACCGTGGGTGTGCCGGAGAACGTCCCCGACGCGTTCCGCTGATTCGGACACGGGTTCGCATCCGGCACCGCGGACGGAACCACTTCCCGGAACGCCGGATCCTCTGGATACTCGGCGAAAGTCACCGGGCTGTAACCGAAACGACCCGAGCCCGAATCTCAGACATTTCCACATCACACCATGTTCTCACTTCAACGACTGGTCGGCGGCGGCGACATCTTCTTCGACCTGCTTGAAAGCAGCGCTCGGGAGGCCAATGAGAGCGTCCAGATCCTGGTCAAGACGCTGTCCAGCCCCGGCCCGACCGCCCTGGACCAGTTGGCCCTGGTCCGCCGCAAGGACAAGCGAATCACCGAGGAGATCCAGGAGCGGCTGGTGACCACTTTCGTCACCCCGCTGGAGCGGGAAGACATCGATGCCTTGGCCACCGCCCTCTACAAGATCCCCAAGACCCTCGAGAAGTTCGTCGAGCGGTTCACGATCTCCCCGGATCGGATCCAGCACACCAGTTTCACCCGTCAGGCTGAATTGTTGCAGCAGTCGATGGAGACCTTGCTGACCATGGTGGCTGACCTCCGGGCTTCTCCCGACCTCGCCAAGGTCAAGGCGAAGAACGACCAACTCCAGTATCTGGAAGGAGAGGCGGACAAGCACATGACAGGGCTGCTCAAGGAGCTCTACAGCACCCGCCACGACGCGGTCACGGTCGTCGCCCTGAAGGATCTCTTCGACCTCTTGGAAAAGGTGATCGACCGGTGCCGTGACGCCGGCAACGTGATCGTCCAGATCGTGCTCAAGAACTCCTGAAGCCGCGCGACATGGCCCTCCTCCTAACGGTCATCCTCGTGGCCTTGGTGTTCGAGTACATCAACGGTTTCCACGACACCGCGAATTCGATCGCCACGGTCGTCTCGACCAAGGTCCTGACACCGCGTCTCGCGATCCTGTTGGCAGCCTGCACCAATCTGGTCGGTGCCCTCTACGGCACGGCCGTGGCCAAGACCATCAGCTCGGGGCTCCTGGATTCGAAGCTGATCCCGTCGGAACTCGGCACCCAGATGCTGATCTGCGCCCTGGGTGGGGCGATCGTCTGGAACCTGATCACCTGGTGGTTCGGCCTCCCGTCCAGCTCCAGCCATGCGCTTATCGGAGGATTGATCGGCGCCGGCGTCGCCGCTGCCGGCAACAACCTGGCAGTGGTCGTCCTCCGGAAGGTCAAGGAGGGCGCCCCCTGGTACAAATACGACGGCCTGATCTACAAGGTCATCGTTCCCATGTTCCTGTCGCCGATCATGGGCTTTGTGGTGGGCATGCTGGTGATGACTCTGCTGTATTTCCTCCTGAGGGGATGGACCCCCTCCTGGGTTTCCAAGGTGTTCGGCAAGGCCCAGTTGGCCAGTGCCGCCTACATGGGCTTCAGCCACGGTTCGAACGACGCCCAGAAAACCATGGGCATCATCGCGCTGGCCCTGGTGGGTGCCGAGAAGGCGGGCACCCTCGTCCAGCTTCCCGACTGGCTGCAGTTCCTGAAGCACCCGATGTCATTGGATGCCTCCGGCACCGAAGGCATCGCCAGCTGGATCAAGGTCACCTGCGCCCTGGTCATGGCGGCCGGCACCGCTGCCGGCGGATGGAAGATCATCAAGACCATGGGCCACAAGATGGTGAAGCTCCAACCCGTGCACGGCTTCGCCGCCGAAACGACCGCGGCAACGGTACTTTCCGTCGCCGCCCACTTCGGCATGCCGGTCTCCACGACCCACGCCATCACCACGAGCATCATGGGCGTCGGCTGCGCCAAGCGGTTCAGCGCGTTGAACATCGGCGTCGTGGAGAAGATCCTTTGGGCCTGGGTACTCACCCTCCCGGTCACCGCGACGATCGCCTACGTCCTGATGCGCCTGGTGCGGGCCTTCTGAGCGCCTCGAAGGCTTCAATCACCCCTGGTGGCTGGAAAGAGACAGTCTTTCGACATCGATGACGAGCCGGGCCCTTCTGGAAAGGCCCGGCTCGTCTTTTGCTTCCGGGCGTGCAATCGGTCCGCGGATTCCGGAAACCTTCCCTGACATGCTTGAACGCTGGTTCCAACTGAGCGCCCACGGCACCACGGTCCGCCGTGAGGTTGTCGGCGGGCTGACCACCTTCGCGGCGATGGCCTACATCCTGGCGGTGAATCCCGGGATCCTCAGCGAGGCCGGGATCGACAAGGGGGCGCTCATCACCGCCACCGCCCTCGCCTCCGCCATCATGACGGTGGTGATGGCCCTCGCGACCAACTACCCGATCGCCTTGGCCCCGGGCATGGGACTCAACGCGTTCTTCACCTTCGGCATCTGCCTCGGCGCGAAGATCCCCTGGCCGGCAGCGCTCGGCATCGTGTTCTACAGCGGCGTCGTCTTCTTCATCCTCAGCGTCACCGGGATCCGGCAGAAGATCATCGCCGCCATCCCCCACGAGCTGAAGCTGGCCATCACCTGCGGCATCGGGCTGTTCATCGCCTTCATCGGCCTGAA
>CAIYXO010000547.1 GCA_903930165.1 uncultured Verrucomicrobiota bacterium
GCGCGAAGCAGCGTGTTTCCCTCGGGCCAATGGACCTGGAGGTTGCCGGGGCTGATGGGCGCGATGAACACGGTGCCGATCAAGGTTCCCGCTGCGTTCGACAACTCCACCTTCTCCCCGGATCCGAGTCCCAGACGCGTCGCATCCGCGGCGGAGATGAAGACCGCGTCCCGGCCGGCGCCGGTGAGGGGGTCCACCTCGGCATAGATCAACGAATTGAACTGCTTGCCCCGTCGGGTGCTGACGACGAAGGAGTCTTCCGGGTCCGGAGCCCCGTCGAATTCCGGCGCCTCGACCGCGGAGCCGGGCAGGGGCACGACCCGGAAGTGTGCCTTCCCGTCGGGTGTCGCGAAGATGCCGTCGTCGCAGAGGCGCTGGCCGCCGTATTGGATCGAGTCGCCGGTTGCGCGCAGTTCCTCGCAGCCCGCGTAGAAGGGCACGATCCGGGCGATCTCCGCGCGGAGGTCCCAGCCGTCCTTGCCGCCGAGAAGATGGGCCGATCCGGGGTGGGCCGCGGCGGCGACGTCCCGCAGGATCTTCCACTCGGCCCGCGCCTCGCCGACCTGCCGGGGGATCTCGGGGGAGAAGGCGATGCGGCGTTCCGTGGTGGTCTCGATGCCGCCGTCGTCCTGCTCGTATCGGGTCTTCGCGGGGAGCAGCAGGACCGCATCCCTCGCGGGCAGCAGCATCTGGTCGGTCAGGACGATGTCCTGATGGATGCGCAGCGGCACGTTCTCCAGGGCGCGGGCGACGTGGTCCGGATCGGGCAGCGTGCGGAGGAAGTTGCCGCCGACGTTGTAGAAGACGTCCAGCGCACCGGTTCCGCAGGCTTCGACCATCTCCACGGCGGAGAGCCCGGGACCTGCCGGGATCGGGAACCCGTAGGATTCGGAGAGGGCGGCGCGGTTGGCATCGGTGAGCGGCTTGCCTCCCGGCAAGGCCGAGGCGTAGCAGCCCATCTCGGCTCCGCCTTGGACCGAGCTGTGGCCGCGGATCGGCATGAGGCCGTTCTTCTCGCGTCCGACGTAGCCCATCGCCAGGCCGAGGTTGAGCACCGCGCTGACGGCGTCGCCACCGTAGCCGTGCTGGGTGATGCCCATGCTCCACACGAAGACGGCGTTGCGCGAGTTGTGGAGCAGTTCGGCGAACTCCTCCATGGAGGCCTTCGTCAGACCGGCTGAGGACTCCAGCACCTCGAAGGAGGTCGCCTCCACGGATTCGCGGAGCGCCTCGACCCCTGCGGTGTGTTCCCGGATGAAGTCCCCGCGGACCCAGCCCCGTGCGAAGAGCACCTTCAGCACGCCGGCGATGAAGGCGATGTCGCCGCCCTGGGTGACGGGGAACCACCAGTCGGCGATGCCGGTGCCGAAGAGCGCGGAGGCGGCCGAGCTTGGGACCCAATAGCGCTTCATCCCCGGCTCGAGGTAGGGATTCACCAGGGCGACACGGGTTCCGAGGGCCTTGGCCTCGTGCAGGTACTTCGTGGTCACCGGCTGGTCGTTGGCCGGGTTGGAGCCGAAGAAGACGATCAGGTCCGTGCCGTACCAGTCGCGGTAGGAGCAGGTGGAGGCCGCGTGGCCGATCGCGAACTTCATCGCGGTCGTGCTCGGCGCGTGGCAGAGCCGGGCGGCGTTGTCGACGTGCGGGGTGCCGAGGAAGCGGGCCGCCTTCTGGGCCATGTAGTAGACCTCGTTGGTCACGCCGCGGGCGGTGACGAAGAAGGCGACGCGTTCCGGGGCTGTCGCCCGGATGCCGTTTCCGGCCAGTTCCAAGGCGGCCTCCCAGGACACGCGTCGGAAGCCGGGTTCGCCGGCCCGCCGCAGCATGGGGTAGGGGAGGCGGCCCAGTTCGCGGAGTCCCGCGTTGTCCAGGGAACGGAGGCTGCGGACGTCGGCGAGCAGCGCCGGATCCAGCGCCGGCATGGTGTTCAACCGAAGCAGGTTCAACCGGGTCATGCACAGGTGCGTGCCCTCGATCGTCCAGTCGTGGAGTCCCGCCACGCCGAGCGCGCAGCCGTCGCACACCCCTTGGCTGAGGACCTTCCAGCCGTAGGCGAGGTTGTCGCGGTTCCGCCAGACGATCCCGGCCATGTCGCGGAAGTGCTTCGGCTTGGTGTTGCCGAGCCCGAACGGGACCGCTTGGAGCATCCGCTCGGACAGGCTGCGTTCGACCCGGTGGCTCGGTTGCATGGGATCAGCGTTCGTCGGACTCGAACTCGCAGACGACCGGCCGATGGTCGGAGGCTAGGCCCCAGTCGGCGACGACCGGGAGGTAGGATCCCTCGCGGCGCCATTCCCGTACCATCCCCGGCGAGAGCAGCAGGTAGTCGAAACGGCTGTAGGTGTCCTCCTTCCCGTAGAAATGGGTCCAGGCGACATGTCGCGGGTCCCATCGGGGATTCTCGGACGGCAGGTGGTCCCCGTTGCGTTCGACGGGCCGCGTGTCGGTGAGAGGCGTCCTCGTGTTGCCTCCGACCAGCGCGCGGATGGCACGGGAATCCTTGGTGTCGTTGAAGTCGCCGCACACGACGACGTTGGCGTCCGGCTTCTCCTTGAGCCGCTCCTCGACGAGGGATCGTAGCAGACGCGCCTCCTGTTCGCGGAGCTGGGCCTCGTCCGCGGCGGCGGTGGTGCGCTTGGACTTGAGGTGTGCGGTGAAGAGGGTGAAGCGGTAGCCCGGCGCCGGTTGGATGCCGACCTCGAGGAACCCGCGGCTGACCCGGAAGCGTCGGCCGTCCAAGAGGAAGCTTTCGTTGGTGTGGGGATTGCGGGACACGATGGGGAACCGGCTCAGCACGCCCACCTGGATGGCTTCGTCGGCGCCCTGGACCAGTTCGAAGTGCGGCAGGTCGAGTCCCTTCGCGGCCAGGCGTCCGCGGATGTCCAGGAGCGCGTTCGTGCCACCGACTTCCTGGAGCGCGATGACGTCCGGCCGGATGGAGAGGATCATTTCGGCCACCTTGGCCCGGTGGGCCTCCGGCTTCGGTGTTCGGGTGCCGACCGGTTCGAGCAGGTAGTTCTCGACGTTGTAGGTGGCCACCCGGAAGCGATCGCCGACCGCCTGGAGGGCGAGGAAGGCGGCCAGCAGCGGGAGGAGAATGGGCGACAGCGGGTTCTTCCGGCGCATGGCTGACGAGGCTAGGGAGCGAAGCGTCCCGACCAAACTCTTTTTGCGCCAC
>CAIYXO010000548.1 GCA_903930165.1 uncultured Verrucomicrobiota bacterium
GCCCGGAGGTCCTCGATGGCGACCTCGCGGATCCGTGACTTGGCGTCGTCGACGAGGGCAAGGAATCCCGGTGCGTGTTGCATGGAAGAAGCATGCCCCGCCACCGTCGGCCGCGGAAGCGTCAACTCCCGGCCCACGAACGGCGGGTTTCACCAACGGATCTCGACGGACTGCGCGTTCCCGGGCCGCAACAGAAGCCGACCTCCCGACGCATCCAGGTTCCATTGCTCGCCCTTGGCCGACTTGCCGTCGAACAGGACCTTCAACTTCTTCCCGGACTCGCCCACCTCCCGGAACCCGGTCACCAGCACCTGCCCGCCGCCCCGCGGCCACAGGGCCACCCGGAACTTCAGCACGGCGTCCTTGCGGTCCCTTCCCTCGCCGCCGCGCGCCTTCTCCGCCACCTCGGCCACCACACCGGGGGCATGAATGAATCCGTCGAATCCCGGCCGTGGCACCGTTATCTGCACCGGCGGTCCGCCGTAGTGACGGATGGCCCCGGGCAGCAGGGTGCCGGGATTGATCGGCACCGGATTCCGGAACTGCGCCCGCAGGTCGAAGCTGTCCGGCAACAGGCCCTGGTTCGCCGTCTCCGTCGCCGGATGCACCTGCTGGATGCCCGAGGCGGCGATGCCGTCCGCGATGCGGTTCCACAGCGACGCGTCGTCGTACCGGGCGAGATGCCGGACGGCCTCCGCATAGACCAGTCCGCACCACTGCACCGGAAGGCCGATCCAGTTCGGGGCGACGAACTGGGTGGCCCCGAAGACGGGGATCGTGGCGTACAGGCCAACCGGTCCCTGGGCGGGCCGCACGAGGTACACGAAGGGAACGCCCGTCCACGCCCAATGCCGGGCCGCGTCGAGGTGCGAGCGGTCACCGGTGAGTTCGTAGGCGAGCAGGTACGCCTCGCAGAGTTGGGCGCTCGCCAGGATGTCGGGCGTGTGCAGCGGCACCTCCCAGGTCTGTGCGCCGCGCGGGACGCCACCGCTCCAACGCCGAAGCCCGGCCAGCAGTCGGAGCCCATCGGCCCGCAAACCGACATCTCCGGTCAGAGCCGCGGCACGCAGCACCTGCAAGGTCGGCTCGCTGGCCAATCCGTTCGCCTCCCGTTCCCAGTGCGTCCGACCGAGATCGGTTCCTCCCGCCGGTGCCGCATAAGGGAAACGTCCCTCGGAGCCGCCCCGCTTCACGATCCCCAACGCCTGCTCCCGGAGGATCCGGAGCTGACCGGTCACATCTCCACGGACCAGTCCCGGCAACATCCAACGGACGTGCCCCACCTGTTGGCCCGCGGAGTCCGCGCGCACTGCGGCATACGCCTCCGCGGCCGCCCGCTCGAGACGGTTGCTCAGGGTCAGGTCGTCGACCCACGGCGCCAGCCAGTCCATCCACAATGCCGCGTCCACCGCCGGCGAGGCGCCGAAGCCCGAGCCGACCGCATGGCGGAAGCGGGTTCCGTCCCGCAGCGCCGAGTCGAGCCATCCCGCGGCCTGCAGGCGCAGGAAC
>CAIYXO010000549.1 GCA_903930165.1 uncultured Verrucomicrobiota bacterium
CCGCGCCCCCCCTGGCTGAAGCGCTTTTCTGGCGGACCTTCAAGCACCTGCAAGTCCCTCAGCCCGGATTTCGCCGGCGGTCCCGGGCGGCAGTTGGCGGGCTGTTCACCCGCCCGTTCCATGTCGTCCGCGAGACGGTCTTCGAACTGGTCGCCTCCTGCCTCGACCGAGGAAAGGCCGGTACGGCTCCCGACAGAACCCGCTCACCGGATCGTTTGAACTCCGCAATACCGTTTGAAACTCCTTTCGTCCCCTCGGATTCGTGTCCTTCGTGGACACCTCTTCTGCATCATTCCGGCATGAGCCCATGCAAAGGGGACCGTCGCGCAAAGTCACCCGGCCTCGGGGGGGATGAATCCGGCTTGCCGTCAGAGCAATCGGGATAGGTTCCTAGGCCGGGTATGGGAGTCCGTTCACCCGGTTCCTTCGGAGAGGCTGCGAATTTGTTTCACCGGAAGTGAAAAATTGTGGGGTGTAGCGGAAACCGGCCAAACCGGAGCCGAGGAAGACACGGAGGGGCATGGCTGCCGAGGGCACGAGGCGGACGGCCAGGGTGCGTCCGCTTCCTCACGGCGTCTTTCCCATCCCCACCCGTAGAAGACGAGGTGACGGGTCTCTCTACCGGATTTTGATGGGGTGGCTCGGGATGCAGGCGGCCGAGCAGCTCCGAGTCAGGGACTCCTGGCGCCGTCTTCAACAAGTCGCTTAAGGCGATGGGTTCGGCTTTACCTCACCCTGCACGGCGCCCAGGTCGGCGCCGGTGGCGGGCCGGGCGACACCGCGTTGGTCCGTGGCGGGGCCGTCGGGGGCGGCTGCCCGGAGCGCAGGCGATCCGGGTAGCGTCGGCATCGTCGGCGTCCGGCCGCCGTAGTTGCCCAAGGGCGCCAACTTCGGATCGCCGGAGGTCAGGTTGGCCCCATGTGGGAGCAAGGTTCCTTGGAGCACGACCACATCCGGGCTGAACGGGGCAAAATTGCCGGCCACGACGCTGCCGGACATCCGCAGCGTGCCGCCATCTACAAGAACAGCCCCGGCGTTTGTGGGACCGGTGGTGCAGGGCAGCACGCGGTTGCCCGATACGGTGCAGGCGGACAGGCTGATCTCGGAACCGGAATAGGGTAGCACGGCGCTACCGCCACAGGTCGCCTGATTCCCGGCAAGAGTGCAATTGGTCAGGTAGGCGGCTCCGCCGAGCCCGGTCCAGACACCTGCCGCATACAACGCCCGGTTGCCGGTCAGCGTGCAGTTCAGCAGGACGACCGTCGCGCCGTCGCCGGAGCAGTGGACGCCCCCGCCGTCCTTGCCCGCCTCGTTGCCGGTGATCAGGCAATCACTCATCACCAGCGAGCCACTATTGGCGACGCCGCCGCCGAGGTGTGAGAACCCGTTGGTGATCGTCAGCCCCCGCAGCATCGCCCGGACGCCCGGGGCGACGGAGAAGACGTGATCCGAATGTTGGCCGGCAATGCGGATACCTCCGGGCAGCGATGTCGCATCAATCGTGAGGTCTTTGGCCAGCGTCAGGGCGCCGCCGCTGAGCTGGATCGTTTGACCGCCGAGGCGGCTGGAAAACAGGATCGTGTCGCCGGGACCCGCCTCCGCGATCTTCTGCCGCAACGAGCCCGGGACGTGGTCCTCCAGTGATGTGACCGTGCGTTTCCCTTTTGACCAACCCGGGCCGGGCCAATTCCAATGGCCGATCAGGGCCGATCCCAGCGCCGCCGCGACGAGCACGGCCGCAAAGCCGGCCAGCCACGGCCACAAAGGGCGGATCGGGGACGAGCCCTGCAGACGGTCTATGCCCACCACCGCCCCCTGGACGATGCTCGACAAATCGCGGTGCAGATCCATCACCGACGGGTATCTCGCGGCGGGATCGGCCTGCATGGCCCGGCGGATCACCTCGTCGAAACGCGGATCCGCGCCGACGGTCCGGCTGGGCAGCTTCCAGCGGCCATGAGGTGCCGCGCCGGTCAGCATCTGGTAGAGAGTCGCCCCGAGTGAATAGATGTCGGCCCGACCGTCCGGGGGCGCCTTGCGTCCCAAGCATTCCGGGGCGATGAAGCCCAGTGTTCCAAGGGCCAAATGGGTCCGGGTCAGTTCCGGTCGGGTCAGGTCGGCGTGGCGGGCCAGGCCGAAATCGGCGATCTTGATCCTCCCTTCGCGCGTGACGAGCAGGTTCGCGGGCTTGATGTCCCGGTGGATCACTCCGCACTGGTGGGCATGGTGCAGCGCCTCGCAGACCTGCCCCAGGAGGTTGGCCGCCAGCGCGGGCGCCAGCGGGCCTGCACGGCAGATCATCCGGGCCACGTCCGTGCCGTCCACGAACTCCATGACGATGTAGAGCAGTCCGCCCACCTCGCCCGCCTCGAACACCGAAACGATTCCCGGATGCGACAACCGAGCCATGGTGAGCGCCTCCAGGCGGAAGCGCCCCGCGTAGTTGGCATCCGAATCCTCGAAGAGATCCGCCGGCAACACCTTGACCGCCACCGGGCGACTCAGGGACAGCTGGATCGCCTTGTAGACCGCCCCCATGCCTCCGCAGCCGACCAGTCCTTCAAACCGGAATTGGGGCAGAAGCCGCTGAAGGGTTTCCATCGTCGGCGGTTCCCACCGACTTCCCGGGCCACGACCGGACACGGAGCCCGCCTTGACCTCCGGATCGTCGGGGTCCGCCGATTGCGGGATGAAGCGGGTCGGCGTCTTCACCGGGCGAGCAAGGTCGACTTGAGCCACTCGAACTCGGACTCCAACTCCTCCGGGTAGGCCACGGTTCGAGCCACTTCCTCCCGAAGCAGTCCACGGAACTTGGCTCGCAGCCGGCTCACCATGAGCCGCACGGAAACCTCGCTCGCCTGAAGGCGGGCAGCGACCTCGCGGTAGGAAGGCGGTTCCTCTTCGAGCAACAGGAACGGCAGCAGCGTGTCGAAGAGTTCCGGACGTTGGGAGTCGGCGAAATCCTTCCTCAGACGCTCCCGAACTCCGGCCAGCAGTTGACGGGCCCAGACCCCGGTGAAGAGCAGTTCCGGGTCCCGCGAATCCACCGGTTCGTGCTGGTAGCGCTCCTCCGCATTCATCTCCTCGAAGGCGATGTTGGGCTGGCCTCCACCCCGCTTCAGGGCGGTCCGGTGTCGGAGTTCGTCCGCCAGGTGGCGGTTCAACGC
>CAIYXO010000550.1 GCA_903930165.1 uncultured Verrucomicrobiota bacterium
CCACGCCGTGCGCGTATGAGCATGCCGCGCCGGCGCGGCAATTGAAAAAAACAAAATGTTTGCAAAGCGCCATTTTGGCGCCTGCGGGACATCCAGCGCTCGCCGGCGCGGATCCCGGGCTGTGGGCCGTCTGCACCTGACTGCTGCTGCTTCCAGCGCTCGCCGGCGCGGTTCTTGACTTCTTGGCCGCAGGCTCGGACCGGTCGCTGTCCTTGCTGCCGTCCTTGTCCCAGCTGCTGTCCTTGGTGTCGGCCCAACCGCCGTAGTGGTCGACCCAGGTCTCGCCGAGCACCTGGCGTCCGAAGCCGCCCTGGAACCTCGGGTGGGGTCCCCGCCAGGCCCATTCGGCGAAGCGTTCCTTCTGGGACCGGTCGTAGTCGAAGGCGTGGGTCGCGGTGCGGATGCCGATCACCGGACGCCCCGAGTTCATGTAGTCCACGAAGTGGGCCATCTGCTCCTCGGGCAGGTGACGGAAGCGGGTGAACACGACTGCGAGGTCCGCGTCCTTCAGGGCCTCCAGGCCCGGGATGTTGTCGGCGACGGCGGGATCGATCTCGCCGGTCTCGCGGTTCACCGAGAACAGCACCGTGCAGCGGAAGCCGTGGCGCTTGGCGAGGATCCGGGCCATGGCCGGCATCGATTCCTCGGAGCGGTACTCCTCGTCGCCGGTGATGAAGACGATGTGCTTCCCCTTCCCCGGTCCACGGCCCGCCCGCAGCGACATCCAGGGCTCGTCCTCGGCTCGGGCGGACAGCCAGCCCGCGGAAAGGAGGGCCAGCGCAAGGATCCAGCGGCGGAGCGGATGAAGTCGGTTACCAGACATAGTTGAACTCCAGTTGGCCGACGCCGTCGCGGGTTTGAACCGTAATCCGAAGCTCGTGGTAGTTTCCTTCACCGACGAAGTTGGCCTGCCACGTTCCCTGCCTCTCGATGGTGTACTGGCCGGGAAGTTCCCATCCGGACTCCGGCCTGGAACGGAGATCGCCGGCCGCCACACGGAGGTACAGGCCCTCGGGTGCCGTGCCCGAGAAGCGGAGCGTGCGGTGCAGTCCCGACCGGCCGCCTTCCGAGAACGGAACAAGCCGGTCCTCCACCTCCAGGCTTCCAATGCGGTAGAGGAGGATCGGGCGCTTCTGCGGATCGAGTTGGTATCCAGAGAAGCGGATTCCCCGTTCGCGTGCCGAGTTGGTGGGCCAACGCGTCCGGAAGGTGGGCAGCACCGCGAACGACGGGCCCTTGGGCAGGATCAGCATCGGATTGCCCAGCGGACGGATCTGCCCCATGCCATGGACGCCCCAGTGCGGTCCCGCATTGAGGAAGCGACCGCGCCAGAGCAGCGCGAGACGCATCTCCTCGGCGTCGAAGGCGGCGTTGAGTTCGCCCGGGAACCCGACCGCGAACGCGCGGAACCCGGCTTCCCACAGCTTGCCGCGATAGACCACCGGCTCGCCGCCGACCACCAGTTCCATGTTCTCCCGGCTCAGGCCGGCCGGGAACTTCGCCCGCGGCCCGTCGGCGAGGTAGGTCCAGATCGCGGCGTGCTGCCGGTCCACGTTGCCGTCCAACAGTTCGGGCAAAGGACTCACGCCGTCCGGCCAGAACGCCGGCATGCGGGTGCCCGGATGGAACCGCTCGGGATTGCGCAGGAAACGCCGGGACCAGTCCTCGTTGAGACGGCCGGTCACGGCGGCGGCGAGATCCATCACCTGCAAGGCATGGGCGGGCTGGCGGTTGAAGCGGTGGCAGGCGATGCACGAAAGGCCGTCGGTGCCGACCAGGCGCCGGCCCGTCTCCCGGAGGATCTCCGGGTCGTCGGTCGGCGGGGCGACGGCTTCTTCCTGGCGATCCAGCGTGACGAACAGCGGCGCCAACCGGTTCACCGCCTCGTGGGAGAATCGGGGCATGCGGGTGTTGAGATACGGGCGGACCGGCGCCCCCTGGGCGAGCACCCGGGCGATCCATTCCGGACGGAGTCGGTCCCCCACGCCGTCCATCGATGGCGGCACGCGGCCTTCGTCGCCGAGGTCCTCGCCGTTGGAGGTGAAGAACGCGTCGCGCGCCGCATCCACCCCACCCGCGCCGTCCCGCACATGGCACGCGGTGCAGCGGAAGGCCGCCATCGTGTGGGCGACCTGTTCGCGCTCCGACGGCTTCGGGAGCGCCGGGCGGTTCAGGTCCGCGAGCGCGGCCCGGAAGGCGTCACGTCGGGCGGCATCGAGGCCGAAGTCCGGGGAACGCGCGGGCGGCGTCGAGGCGAGGCATCCGCGTTCCGCATCGAGCGACATCAACGGCTTGCCGGTGGGCTTCCACGATTCGGGTTCATGGCAGGCCGCACAGCCGTAGGTGGTGGCGTGCGCCTTCCCTTTCTCCGCGAGCGCCGGGTCGTGGCGGAAACGGACGGGTTCGGGAACCGCCTCGCGCGTGGCGCGAAGCCGGGAGGCGGCGAACACCTCGCGGGGAACGCCGGGGCCTTCCCATTCGAGACGGAACGACGGCTCCTTCGGCCCGCGCCGGACGTGGTCGACCACCAACGGGTACCAGCCCGGATCGAGGCGCATCGTGGCCGAGGCGTCCACCCGCTCGCGCTGCCAGCTGTCCATGCCCAGACGCCAACCGTCGGCGACGGAAAGGCGGCAGGCGCCGTCGGCCACGAGCCGGAAGGTGTAGCGTCCTCCCTGCACCACCTCGAACCAACCGCTGAACCGAACTGCACGGCCCGCGCCTTCGCCGACCGCGGACATCGAGAGGTTCGTCGCCGTGCCGGTGCGAAACGGCTTCGCGGTGTCGAGGTCCTCCAACGATTCCAGGCGCTCGCGGTAGTGGGCCACCTCGAGGACGGCCGGAACCTGGGTTCCACGAAGCAGGTACTGGGCGACGTCGCGGGCCTCGGCCTCGGACAGGTTCAGCGAGGGCATCCGGCCCGAGGGACGCACCGACTTCGGATCGAGCAGGAACCTATGGAGTCCCTCGAGGGACCACTTGTCGGCCATCGCCGGCAACGGAACCGATCCCACGGCGGCCGCCGCACCGTTCTGCGGAGGATGGCAGGCGACGCAACCGACGGAATGGAACAACCCCTCGCCGCGCGCCACCGCCGCGCGATCCGGGAGGACCGGCTGGAAGCCCTGCGGACGGTCCGCCATCAGGAAATGGGTCAGCGCCTCGGCCACTTCGGCCCGGGCTTCGGTCGGGAGCCCATGGAGGACGTGCGGCATCGCGGTGCCGGGATGCGTTCCGCGGGGATCTGCGAGGTACGCCTTCAGCCACGTGGGCGAGACCCGTTCGCCGAGTTCCTTCCAACGCGGTGCCGCCTTCGGCATCAGCCACCCGGACTGCGCCGCGGAGGGCGTGTGGCAGGCGATGCAGTTCGCGTCCTCCAACAGCCGGGCCGAGTCGACGGGCCCCGCCCGCAGCGCGGCCGCAATCCCACCGATGGCCACCGCCGAGGCGATCCAACGGAGGACCGATGCGCGGGACCGGACGCCGGAAAAGGAGCGCGAAGTCATCGGGGGCCGGGGGGGAGCTTCTCGTGGAGGAAGGCCGTCATCAGTTCCCGGAGGTGGCGCGAGGTGTTCACGCCTTCGCTGATGGAATGGGAACGGTTGGGATAGGACATCATGCGGAACGGGAGGTTGTTCCGGACGAAGGCGTCCACGAGCGCCTCGGCGCCCTGGTAGTGGCAGTTGTCGTCGCCCGTGCCGTGGATGAGCAGCAGCTCGCCCTTGAGGCGGTCGGCGAAGGTAAGCGGGGAACCCCGGAGGTAGCCCTCCGCGTTGTCCGAGGGCAGGCCCATGTAGCGCTCCTGGTAGATCGTGTCGTAGAGCCGCATGTTGGGGACCGAGGCGATGGAGATGCCGACCTTGTAGAGGTTCGGATGGCGCAGCAGCGCGTTCAGGGTCATCGAGCCGCCGCCGCTCCAGCCCCAGATGCCGACGCGTTCGGGGTCGAGGTAGGACCGGGTTGCGAGCAGGTGACGGAGCGCCGCCGCCTGGTCCTCCGAGGCGAGCACGCCCACCTGGCGGTAGATCGACTTGCGCCATTCACGGCCGCGCGGCGTGGCG
>CAIYXO010000551.1 GCA_903930165.1 uncultured Verrucomicrobiota bacterium
ACACGGGGACGCGGTGGGATTCGCGATTCCTGATCCGCGATTCCCGATCTTCCGCCGGTAGCCGCGGCTGCCAAGCTGCGGTCCCCTCTCCGTTCTCCGCTCCCGTCTTCCGATTCGCCCACCGCGGTTCAGGAAGCCTCGCGGGGCACCCACACGGGGACGCGGTGGGATTCGCGATTCCTGATCCGCGATTCCCGATCTTCCGCCGGTGGCCGCGGCCGCCAGGCTGCGGTCCCCTCTCCCGTTCCCGACACTCCCGTCTTGGCCACCGCCCCGCGGCAGGGGCAGGATCCCGTCATGAAACGCCTCCTCCTCCTCGCCTCCGCGCTGATGCTCGGAAGCGGCGTCCAGGCCGCCGACCGGAAACTGGTGCTGATCGCGGGGCGCCCGAGCCATCCGCCGGGCATGCACGAGTTCCGTGCGGGCTGCCTGCTCTTCCAGAAGTGCCTCGTCGGCGTGCCCGGGCTCCAGGTCCAGGTCCACTCGAACGGATGGCCCACCCGGCTGGAGGGCGGCAAGAGCGTCGACGACAACACCACCATCGAAACGGCCGACGCCGTGGTGGTTTACGCCGACGGCGGCGGCGGGCATCCGGCGATCAAGCCGGACCGCCTGAAGCTGCTGGACGCGGTCGCGGCCCGCGGTGCGGGACTCGGCTTCGCGCACTTCGGCGTCGAGGTGCCCAAGGGCGATCCCGGCGAGGCCATGCATCGCTGGATCGGCGGATTCTACGAGGACCGGTTCAGCGTGAACCCGATGTGGTCCCCGAAGTTCTCCACCTTCCCCGACCATCCCGTGAGCCGCGGCGTGAAGCCCTTCTCCACCCGCGACGAATGGTACTTCAACATGCGCTGGCCCGAGGGCGCGAAGCCGGCGACGTGGCTGCTCTCCGACACCCCGTCCGACGAGGTCCGCAAGGGACCCTACGTCTGGCCCGCCGGTCCCTACGCGCATGTCGTGGCGGCCACGGGACGCCGTGAGGCGATGATGTGGGCGGTCGAGCGGCCCGACGGAGGACGCGGGTTCGGCTTCACCGGCGGACACACCCACGCCAACTGGGGCGACCCGAACCAGCGGAAGATCTTCCTCAACGCGCTGCTCTGGATCGCCAAGCTCGAGATCCCGGCCGGCGGCGTGGAGTCGACGGCGACTCCCGAGGACCTCCAGGCGAACCAGGATCCGAAGAAGTAGCCGCGGCGACGGGATCCACCGCGGAAGGACGGCCGACGGAAAACCCCAACGGCCCCCGGATCCCGAAACCGGACACCGTTGGGGCGGGGTGCGGAATTCAGCGGGGAAGTCCCCGCCAACGGCCTCGCAATCACCGTATTCCGGCGGATACCCGCTTGTCCCGAAATCGTCACGCCATACACTTCGCGGACGGATCCATGGAGAATTCCCCACGCAAGTCCTTGAAGATGGTGAGCTGTCCCGCCTGTCAGGCGAAGCAGTTCATCCCGGGAGACCTTGCACCGCTCGAGCGGGTGGCCTGCACGAAGTGCGGCAAGTGGGTCATGATGCCGATGATGCTCCGGCAGTACGAACTGCGCTCGGAGATCGCCTCGGGCGGCATGGGCACGGTCTACCGCGCCTGGGACACCGCGCTGCACCGGGAGGTGGCGGTGAAGCTGATGAAGAAGGAGTTCGCCGAGGACGAAGCGGCGGTGAACAGCTTCGCCGTGGAGGCCCGCGCCTGCGCGCAGGTCAACCACACCAACATCATCCACATCTACACCTTCGACTACCACGAGGGGTACCGGTTCCTGGCGATGGAGATCGCCGACGACGGGACCTTGGATTCGAGGATCGAGAAGGGCGGCACCGTTCCCGAACTCGACGTGCTCGACACCGGCATCAAGGTGGCCGGCGCGCTGCAGGCGGCCCTGAAACGCGGCCTGCTGCACCTCGACATCAAGCCGGGCAACATCCTGTTCAGCGACGACGGCGAACCCAAGGTCGTGGACTTCGGCCTGGCCAAGAAGGCGGACGCCGAGACCGACGCCTACGCACCGATCTTCGGGACGCCCTACTACATCGCACCCGAGCGAGTCCGACAGGAGGGCGACACCTTCCTCTGCGACATCTACAGCCTCGCGGGCACGCTCTACCATGCGCTGACAGGGCATGTGCCGTTCGAGGCGCCCAGCGTCGAGGACGTGGTGGCCGCACACCTGGCGATCCCGCTGAAGCCGGCCAGCGACGTGAACGCGGCGGTGAGCCGGCCGACATCGGACGCCTTGAGCAAGGCGATGGCGAAGGAACCGCGGGAGCGCTTCCAGAGCTACGACGAGTTCATCATGGCCCTCACCGCGGCGCGCAGCCAGGTGTTGATCCGCCAACTCACCGGCCGCGAGCCCGATCCCGAGGCCGTCGCGCCCCCCGGAGCCGCCGCCGCCTCGCCCACCCGCAGTTGGTGGCGCCGCTGAGGGGATTGTCCCGATTCAGGGTGCCGCCTCCGGCGTGGGGACCATGGAAATCTCTCCCAGGTCCAATTCACCAGTGCCAGCCCCGACCGTGGCCGTGGTCGGGGTCCTCGAAACGAGGAGCGGCGGGACGAAGGATCCATCCGGCTTCGGCGGTGCCGAGAGGTACGCCATGAACGAGTAGTCACCCGGTTCCACGCCCTCGATGGTGAACGAACCATCGGGTTGAACCTCGGCTGGCAGGTGACGTTGGAGGCGGGTTAGGCGCTGGACTTCCGGAAGGCCCGCCCAGCGTTGAAGTTCCGCAGGATTGCCCTGCACCTCCGGAGGCGGGACCGCACCGTGCGAATGCAATCCCACGCTCCAAGTGCTGCCGGCGGGCGCCGAAAAGCCGACAGGCTTCCCGAGGCGTCCGATGACACGGATCCCTCCTCCGAGCGTCACCTCGGCCATCTCCCCGGCAACGACGGTCACCTCCTTGGCTTGGCTCGCATAGGAGGAGGTCTGTCCCGGCCCGAGGATCTCGACCACCCGGTGCTCGACCCAGAGAGAGCCCGGCGGAACCCGCGTAAACTCGAAGCGCCCCTCCGTGTCTGTGCGGGTGGAGAAGTCGTAGGACAGGGCCTGGGTATGGGGCTGGAGCGTGCCCAGCGCGATGACCTTGCCCGCGACCTTTCCGGCCGCGCCCACGAAACGTCCGGCGACGCGTCCCCAAGACCGGAGGCGGAGGACGGGGTCCTGTTCCAGCGCGGCAAAGGACGTCTCTGCGAATCCCGCCGCCCCGGCCGCAACAACGCTTTGGACCGCGGGGTCCTTCGACAGCTTGAGCCGGCCGTCTGCAT
>CAIYXO010000552.1 GCA_903930165.1 uncultured Verrucomicrobiota bacterium
CGGGCGCCATCGTCGACCGGAGTGAGGCCCGAATCGATCCAGCCCGTCGGCGAGAGAGCCGGCGTCACCTGAAGTACAGCGTTGGTGGCCATTGAAGGCCAACTGAGCACCAGGAGATCGCCGAAACCGGTGAAGTCGAGGGTCAACGGGACGGCCCGTACCTGAACCGTGTCGGCGTTGTCAGTGGAATTGGAGTCCGGGACCGTGCTGGACGCTGCCAAGGTGTAGACGACTTCCGCCGCCGCGTTCAGAGCCAAGCGAACCTGGCCAGTCCAAGCAGAGTTGGGAGCAAGGGCTCCGAGTTCGAATTCAACGCCGAGGGACGTCTGTGCGAACGAGCCGGAAGAAGCGACGGCGCCACGGAACTGGGATGGAGACGGGAGAGACAATGCCGCCCGGACCCCGTTTGCGGGCAGCGGGCCGGAGTTGCGAACCCGGAGATTCAGCCGGAATTCGGAACCACGGATGACCGGGTTGGCTGTCGCTTCCAGTTCGGCGGTCAGTTCAGCCGATGAGCCCACGAGGAAGTCCGTTGCTGAAGTCGCTATGCCTGCCGTGGTCTCGACACCGATCCGGCCTGAAGAGGCGCCGGAAGGAATGGTAACCGCCAAGCCGGACGCGTTCGTTTGAACGACGGAGGCGGAAACTCCCCCGACACGGACCGACAGGAGAGGCCAGAGATTGCTGCCGGAGACCGATACGACGGAGCCCACCTGACCGGATGCCGGTGAGAAGCCTGCGATCACCGGCTGTTCACCCACGATGGTCAGGATCGCCGAACTGTCGTCGCGTCCACCGGGAGTCTCGACGACGACCCTTCCGGTGATCGCGTTGGTGGGAACCACCGCGTTGATCCTCCGATTGTCGAGGACGGTGAAAGAGGCCGCGGATGCTGTGTTGGTGCCGAAATGGACCGCAGTGGCACCCAGGAAATTGGTGCCGACGATCTCCAGGGGCTGGCCGGGACGCAGGCGGGTGGAACCGAGCTGCGTGATGCTGGGTGCCAAGTAGAAGACAGAGCTGGATTCATCTGTGCCGGCAGAGGAAACGACCTGGATCGGGCCGGTACCGGCGCCAAAGGGGACGATGACCGTCACGGTCGTGGCCGTGACGGCGGTGGGTGCAGCAGAGACGCCACCGAAGTTGACCTGCTGGACGCCGGAGAGGCCCGCACCGGTGATGGTCACATTGGTGCCGCGTGCGCCACCTGCAGGACTGAAGCCGAAAATGCGCGGCTGGAGAACGAAATTGGAGGTGGTGAGAAACCGCCCTCCTGGCGACTCAACGGCCAAGGCCCCGGTGGCGGGCGCGTTTGTGGGTATCACCGCAGTAATGTTGGTCGGCGAGACCACTGTGAAACCCGCCACGGGCACGCCGCCCAAGGTGACCGCGGAGACGGCGCGGAGACTGAGTCCCGTGATCGACAGGGAATCCCCGACCCGGCCCCGCGGAGTGAAGCCTCGCACCGAAGGGGGGATGAAGAAGTTCGTGGAAGTGACGAAAACCCCGGCATTGTTGGTCACGGTGATCGGCCCAGTGCCCGCGCCGGCCGGAACGTATACGGAAACCGATGTTTCGGTGACGGTGTCGACCAGCGCACGGACACCATCGAAGAAGACTCCCAGCCGGAAGTTGGCATCCGTGGCGTCGAGGAAGTTGGCGCCCGATAGGAGCACCAGGTTTCCAGCCACACCGCGGACGCGATCCGCCTCGGTCAGGCCGCCCGGGCGTTCAAAGCGGGTCACGACCGGCGGCACCTGGAAGTTCCTGGAAATGGGCGTCTGCCCACAGACGTTCTCGATGTAAATGGGACCGATGGTCGCTCCC
>CAIYXO010000553.1 GCA_903930165.1 uncultured Verrucomicrobiota bacterium
GGTTCCTTCCCTCGATGAGGGAGCACATCCATCCGACACACGGTTCCGCGCTCGCACCGCTCCTCGAGGTCCTCCGCGACGCCAACGCCCGGCGCGCCCTGTCGTTCTTCGGAACCCTGGTCTTCGCCCACTTCACCATCGTGCCGATGCTGGCTCCATACCTGATCGCCAATGCCGGATTTCCGGAGGACCGCCTGTTCCTGCTCTACCTCGTCGGCGGCATCCTCAGCGTCGTGACCACCCCCTGGATCGGCCGACTCGCCGATGCACACGGTCGCGCAAAGGTCTATGGCATCCTCGTGGGCATCGCCATCCCGGTGACCCTCGGGATCACCCACGCCGGACACCTACCGGGCATCGCGGTCGTCGCGTTGGGAGCCTCCTTTTTCGTGTTCGCCAGCGGCCGGTTCATCCCCGCTCAGGCCATCTGCAGCCTCGCCGTCCATCCACGCCGGCGGGGCGCCTTCATGAGCCTCAACTCCTGTGGACGCGACATCATGGCGGGAATCACGGCGACCGTGGGCGGTTGGCTGGTCGGCACCCGTCCGGACGGGACCCTGGTCGGCTACGATCGCCTCGGCTGGATCGCCGTGGTGGCGGCCCTTCTGAGCCTGTGGATGGTCCACAAGGTCCGGAATGTCGAGCCACCGCGGAACAAGCCTGCCTGAGCCGACGCAAACGCCATGATCGCCATGGGTTTTCTCATCCTGATCGCCGGCGCGTTCCTCCTCATGGTCGCCGTGGCCGGGATCCTCTTCCTCTCGTTCCTGACGCTGGCCGCAGGCGGTGCCGGCTTCTGGTGGTACCGGTCGCGGAAGACGAAGGGGAAGTCGGCCGTCGTGCCGTCCGGAACCGCTCCCCGTCCAAGTGGGACCGCGGAGAATCAGGACAGCCGTTCCGGACGGTGACCCGTCAGGAACTGGGCGGCGCTCATCCGCCGGCCACCCTCGGGTTGGACCTCCTCCAACTCCAACGCCCCTTCCCCGCAGGCCACCACCAGGCGGCCCTTTTCCACGGGAAGGACGGATCCCGGCGCGCCGGCTCCTTCCACCGGTCGGGCCTGATGGACCTTCAGCAGGCGAGACTTCGGCACCAACGGAATCTCACACCACGCGCCGGGCCACGGCGTGAACGCCCGGATGCGCCTCCAGGTCTCCACCGCCGGCCGTTCCCACACGATCCGTCCGTCTTCCCGTGTGATCTTGCGGGCCAGCGACACCCCTTCCGACGGTTGCGGCACCGGGTGGCGCCTTCCCGCCACGTAGTCCGGCAGGGTGCCCACCAGCAACTCCCCTCCCAACTCCGCCAACCGGTCATGCAAGGTCTGGCCCGTGTCCGAGTCGGCGATCCGGGTCGCAACCGTCGCCACGACCGGACCGGTGTCCAACCCGGCGTCCATGCGCATCAGGCTCACCCCGGTCTCCGATCGCCCGTCGGCGATGGCCCATTGGATCGGCGCCGCGCCCCGGTAGAGCGGAAGCAGCGAGGTGTGGACGTTCAGGCA
>CAIYXO010000554.1 GCA_903930165.1 uncultured Verrucomicrobiota bacterium
CCGAACCTCTCCTGGCGCGGCATCCTCCCGGCCAACATGATCGCCAAGCTCGCGGCGGAACCGAACGTGGTGGTGCGCCGTCCGCGCGAGACGGCTGTTTGAGTTCTTTGTCGATGGTTTGTTGTCCGTTGCCAGTTGCCAGTTGCCAGTCGTCCGACGTCAGACGATGCATCGACCGCGCCCAGCGCCCACCACGGACCACGGACCACGGACCACGGACGCATCCAGAAAACCGGTCCAATCCGACGCCGTGTTCCCAATAGGCGTGCCATTTCGGCATTTCCTTGGGGCCGGCTTTCGCGCAAGAAGGCGGTGCACCATGAACCGCCGCGATTTCCTTGCCGCCACCGCCGTCGCCGGCGCCGGGTTGGCCCTCTCCAATGCAGCCCGGGCCGCCTCGGCCCCGCTCCTGGATGCCACCGGCCGGCGGATCCCCCTCGGCATCGACAACTTCGCCGTCCGGGCCTGGGGTTGGAAGGGCCGGGAACTCGTGGACTACGCCGCCGGGCTCCAGCTCGACACCCTCTTCATCACCGATCTTCCGTCGTTGGGTTCCCTGGAAGTCCCCGCGGCGACCGAACTGAAGAAGTATGCCGCGGACAAGGGCGTCGGGATCCTGCTCGGGTCGTGGAGCATCTGTCCCACCTCGAAGTCCTTCAAAAAGGACTGGGGCACCGCCGAGGAGCATCTTTCGCTCGGCCTGCGGCTTTCCAAGGCGGTCGGGTCCTCGGCGTTCCGTGTGGTCCTGGGTTCCCGTGAGGACCGCCGCACGCCCGGCGGCATCGAGGCGCGCGTGCTCGACACCGTCCGCGTGCTCAAGGCCTGCCGTCACCTCGCCCTCGACCTCGGCGTGAAGGTCTCCATCGAGAACCACGCCGGCGACCTCACCGCGGACGAACTGGTCTGGTTGGTCGAGTCGGCCGGGCGCGAGTTCGTGGGGGTGAACATGGATTCGGGCAACGCGATGTGGACCCTCGAGGATCCGATCGAGAGCCTGGAGAAGCTCGGGCCCTACACTCTGACCACCAGCCTGCGGGACAGCCGCGCCTGGATCACGGACAAGGGCTGCAAGGTGCAGTGGACGGCCATGGGCGACGGCGGTTGCGTCGACCTGAAGAGGTACTTCGCCCGGTTCGCCCAGCTGTGTCCGGGCGTGGCGGTCAACATCGAGACCATCGGCGGCTTCGCGGTGGAGTTCCCGTTCTACGAGGATTCCTTCTGGGAGGCGTTTCCCAAGAAGACCGCCTCCGAGCTCACGCGGTTCCTCAACGTCGTCCGCCGTGGCGCCCCAATGGACCAGTACGACGGCAACAACCGGGACCGTCAGCGTTCGGAGCTGGAGAAGAGCATCCGCTACTGCCGCGAGGAACTGGGGCTCGGCGTGCGGGCCTGAATCCGGGGAATTCCCTTTTGATATCCCGAACCGGCGCTCCGTAGAGTCCCTCCCATGTCGAAACCGGCGTTGGGACGAGGATTGGGCGCATTGCTGGGTGGCGCGGGGAAGGGCGGCTCCATGGCCGCAGCCACCCCGTCGGCCCCACCGGCCAACCCGTTCGCGGCCTCCACCGGTCCGGCATCGGGTGGTTCCGCGCCCTCGCCGGCTTCGCCGGTTCCAACTCCGGCCCCGGGGACCGCGGTCCGGATCGTGGCCCGGGAACGGGTCCGTCCCTCGGCGCTCCAGCCCCGGAAGGACTTCCCCCCCGAGGCCTTGGCCGATCTCGCCGAGTCGATCCGCGAACAGGGAATCATCCAGCCGCTGGTGGTGCGCCCGGTCGGCGACTTCCTCGAGCTGATCGCCGGCGAACGTCGTTGGCGGGCGGCCGCGCTCGCCGGACTGGCGGAGGTTCCCGTCATCGAACGCATCGCCACCGACGTCGAGGTGCTCGAGTTGGCCCTCATCGAGAACCTGCAGCGGGAGAACCTGAACCCCGTTGAGGAAGCCCTCGGCTACCGCCAGTTGCAGTCCCAGTTCGACCTCACCCAGGAGGAGATCGCCCGCAAGGTCGGACGCGGGCGGGTGGTGGTCGCGAACGCCCTGCGGTTGCTGAAGCTGCCCGAGTCCGTCCTCGGATGGCTGCGGGACGGCAGCCTCTCGGTCGGCCACGCGAAGGCCGTCCTGTCGGTCGAATCGTCGGCCCGCCAGGAGGCCCTCGCCCGGCGTGCCATCGACCTGGGCCTCACCGTCCGGCAGCTGGAGTCGGAGGCGGGCGCCGCGGCGACGCCTGTTCCGGGCACCGGCAAGGCGATCCCATCCGCCCCTTCCGGTCCTGCGCGTGATCCCCATCAGGCCGACCTGGAGAACCGCATCCGGGAACGCTTCGGAATGAAGGTCGCCCTCCGCTACAAGGCGGGGAAGGGGTCGCTTGAGGTCCGGTTCCACAGCGACGACGAACTCTACCGGGTGCTGCAGGTGATCGGCGTGAGCGTGGACTGATCCCCTCCGTGCCTCCCGCCGTGGGTCCGGTTTCCACCGGATCAAGCTGCAGGTAAAGTTTACATGGCGCCGCGGCGGTTCCCCTAAAGGAACTCGTGGGAACACCCGATGGTCCGGTGTGCCTATTTGCTGTCCTGCCCCCGGCAAAGGGTTCCTGGCCGCCGCGCTCTTCCTCGGCGTCCTGGTTTCCCGCTGCATCGCCGGACCGATCCTTGGCTTCCAGGGTCGGCTCCAGGTTTCCGGCACCAATTTCCAAGGGAACGCGGGATTCCGCTTCGCCCTCGTTCCCGCGGCGGGCGGTGACCCGGTCTGGCTCAGTTCCCCGGATGCCGACAACAACGGCATCCCCGACGACCCGGTTCCGCTGACGTTGGAACGCGGCGTCTTCGCCCTCTCGCTCGGCGACGACACACTTCCGGGCATGACCGGGATCCCTCTGGAATCCCTGGGAAGCGGTCCGCTGGCCGTGCGGGTTTGGTTCCAGCCCGGGACGAATCCCCCGACGCGTCTCCTTCCCGACCAACCTCTGTCGACCGTCGGGACCGCCCTCAGGGCGAACTCGGTGGAGGATGACCGCGTCGGATTCTCCGCCCTCCAGAGGCCTGTCCTCAGTCGCTTCGCCGAAATGGACGCAGCGACTTCGGGTCTCTCGAACCTTGTTGAAGCCCACGGGCTGACCCTGCTGTTGGTCCAGGATCGGTTGACCCGTCTCGACGCGGAGACCGTGGTGCTTTCGAACCGGGTCGAGACCCTGGGAGGGACCTTGGGGACGGTGCAGGGTCGTTTGACCCAGTTGGATGCGGCGGCAGCGGGCCTCTCGAACCGCGTCGACACCCATGACGGATCCCTTGTGTCGGCACAGGATCACCTCGCCCGACTGGACGCAACGGCGCTGAACCTCACCGCGGCTTTGGCCTCGCTCTCGAACGCGGTCGCCGCGAGTGCGCCTCCGGCCGGATCCGTGGTCGCGTCTCTCTCCGCTTCGGATCCGAACCTCACCGGCGCCGGCTATGAGCGGTTCCACGGATTCCCTTCGCCGTCATGGGAATCGATTCCGGCCACTGCGGAGTCGCCGCTCGCGCGGACGGACCACGTGACCGCCTGGGTCGGTGGCGACGTGGTGGTCTGGGGCGGTCTCCTCGCCAATGGTTCCGCGACCGCCAGCGGTGCGGCCTACCGCCCCTCCAGTTCCTCCTGGAGGACCCTTTCGCCCCTGGGCGCACCCTCGGCCCGGGCCGCGGCCGGCTTCGCCGCATCGACCAACGCCCTGTGGGTCTGGGGCGGCTTCGCCTCCGGCACGTTCCTTCAGTCGGGCGGCGCATGGACCTCCGACACCGGCAGTTGGTCTGCCGTTCCGACCGCAGGCGCCCCTTCGGGCCGCGACGGACATTCGGTCGCGTGGACGGGTTCGCGTCTGCTCGTGTGGGGCGGACGCAACGATGCAGGCCTGCTGGATGACGGTTCCCATTGGAATCCCTCCAACGGGACCTGGTCCGCCCTCCCCACAGACGGCGCCCCGTCGGCCCGCATGAACGCGATCGCCGTGCTCTGCGGACGTCGCTGGGTGGTTTGGGGTGGCATCGGCCCGGGCGGAGTCCTGGGTGACGGCGCGCGCCTCGAAATCGATTCCTCCGGGATTCCCACCGGCTGGACCACGCTCTCGTCCACCGGCGCACCCTCCGCGCGCAGCGGGGCCTGTGCGGTCTGGACCGGGACCCGGCTGATCGTCTGGGGCGGGGAGGCCGACGCGCCGTTGGCGACGGGTGCCGCCTATGATCCGTCCGCGGACACCTGGACAGCCCTTCCCTCCACCCTGGCCCCTTCCGCCCGGACCCGGGCGGCCTCGGTCTGGACGGGGCAGGAGATGGTGGTCTTCGGCGGACTCGGCGTGGCCGGCGTGCTCGCCGACGGCGGTGCGTACCATCCCGCGGACGCGAAGTGGCGGCCGCTGTCCAATCCGGGTTCCCCGGCCGGGCGGTATTCCTCGGGCGCCGTCTGGACCGGTGCGCGCCTGTTCCTTTTCGGCGGCGAGGGCTCTTCCGGTTCCATCGCGGCCCCGTTCCAAGTCGATCCTTCTCCCACCTGGCACCTCTACCGCAAGCCATGAACCCGCGCTCCCTTCCGACGTCCTTCCTCCTTCGACTCCTGGCGTTGCTGCTGGCCGTTGTGCCGGTCCTGCGGGCCCAGTGGCTCACCCAGCCCGTGGAACTCCGCCCCGGCTGGA
>CAIYXO010000555.1 GCA_903930165.1 uncultured Verrucomicrobiota bacterium
ATGCATGCCGGAATGGCCGAGGGCCCGGGTCAGGGCGACGCTGAGAGGGAAGATGGACATGCCGGCCAACAGCAACGTGTAGGCGCCCGCCGGTCCTGGCCGGAGGAATCCGACCGTTGCGGCGGCCAGCCAAGCCCATCCGGAAACCAACACGCCGGGGGCGCCTTCGAGAAAGGCGCGACGCATGTCGGCCTGGGCTTCGGTGAAGGACCAGTGTCTTTGGGAATTGGACATGCGCGGAAGGTGGAGCTTCTAGGGACCGTCCCGTGGTGGAGACTGGGGCCGGAAGGCCGGCCTCGCAACGGGCCGCGATCCGTGGGAGAGGGTCCGGCCCGATGGACTGCAGGTTTTCAAAGGGATCCGGATCCCCTCGCGCGGCCCCTGTGCCGGTGTTACGAAAACGTTCATGTTTCCATTGGCGAAGTCTTCCATCCCTCGGGACATCTCTTTTGCTCTGGCCCACCTGATCCTCGCCGTGGGGTTGGTCGCATGCCTGCCTTCGAAACGGCCGCGATCGCAGGAAGTCACCGGCGAAAGCGTCATCCTGATCGGAGAGGAACCGGCCCACTTGGCGCGGTTGCCCGCCGCCTCCGCTCCCGTCCGGCTCAGGAACCGGTATCTGCCGGATCCCTCCGCCGAGGCGTTCGTCGAGGGACGCGATTTCGTCTTCGACGCCTCCTCGGGCACGATCCGACGCACGCCGGGCTCCCGCATCCCCGATTTCCGAACCAACAGCCTCCACGGCAAGGAGGACTTCGATCACTCGAAGTTTCCGGGATTCGGCAACACGGGGTTCTTCGTCTTCGTCGACTACCAGCATCCGCCCGAGTCGACGTGGCCGGTGCAACGGTCTCAGGCCGACCTGCTGCCGCGTGCCGTCGCGAAACTGGCGAAGGGAGGACCGTTCCGGATCGTCGCCTACGGGGACAGCATCACCGCCGGCGGCGATGCCACCCGGCCGGAATGGATCTTCTGGAACCGATGGGCCGAGGGACTTCGGAATCGGCACCCGGGTTCCGAGGTCACGATCCTGAATGGTGCGACCGGCGGCGACAGCACGGTCCAGGGCTTGCAGCGGCTCCAAGCCAAGGTGCTGGACCAGAAGCCGGATCTCGTCCTGATCGGATTCGGAATGAACGACCACAACCGGGGAGGGGTGCCGATCCCGCAGTTCGAGGAGAACCTCCGGGAGATGATCCGGCGCATCCGGGAATCCAACGGAGCCGAGGTGATGCTGTTCTCCGCGTTTCCGCCGAATCCCAAGTGGAAGTTCGGTTCACATCGCATGGAGGAATACGCCGCGGCCACGGCCCGTGTCGCCCAGGAAACCCGGGCGGCCTATGCCGATGTCCACGGAAACTGGCTGACCTGGAGTGCGCGCAAGAAGCCGGAGGATCTGTTGGGGAACAACATCAACCACCCCAACGATTTCGGGCACTGGCTCTACTTCCGGGTGTTGGAAGCCTGTGGTCTCTGAACCCGAAGCCTCGCCCCCTCCCTCACCCCTTCAACCCTTCAACCCCAGCTCCCCTCACTCCACCGCCAGCACGTGGTCAAGCAACTGGGGCAGCTGCTCCGGAAGCCCCTTTTCGGCGGCGACCAGCTTCGCCCCTGCTTTGACGGCCGCATCGACCAGCTTCTGGTTCTTGGGATCGCAATACCCAAGGATCGGGACGTGCTCGGTGTCCGCGGAAGCCTTCAGCGACTGGATCACCGCCACGAAGTCGCCGGTGCGCAGCTGGAGGTCGGCCACGATGACCATCGGGCTTTCGGCGCGGGCGAGCCTGGGGACCTCCGAGGCGAGTTGCGTGGCGGTGACGCGATAGCCGAGGTCGGTCAAGCGGTTGACCACCTGGCTTCCTGGGAGGAGTTTTTCGTAGAAGACGATGGCGAGCGGCTTCGTCACGGGCGCGGAGGTTGGGAGACGTCGGCCGTGAAGGCAAGGGGCGGTCCGTGCCATTGTGCCAAGCTGGTCTTCGGTCGACCTGGAGCGATCCTTTGGCAAATCCGACGGATTCGTCACCCGGGGGTTGCCACTGGCGGGGTCGGTCGATAGTGCCATTGACGAACCGAGGGGTCACCTTCGCGAGTTGGTAGAACTTCACATCTCTGGCTGCTGCTCCATGGACGCCTCCAACGCTCCGAGTGTCGACGAATCGCGTCGCCAGACTGGAAACCTCAACCGCAGATCCTTCCTTTGCTGCGCCGCGACGTGGAGCGTGGCCACGGGCACGGCCGCCCTCCGCTGTTTTGCAGTCGAATCCAAACCCATGAATCCAAGGCTCTTCACGTTTGTCGGGGCAAATTCAGGTCCCTGGACAGTGACCCGTTTCAAGACGGTCGTCGGCGACCCGATCCCCGAGCCCGGCAGGCTCGACATCGTGTCCGGCGCCTTGCCGGGACTGCCGGCCGGAGCGCAATGGATGTTGAAGGGCGTCACGAGCAACGTCCGCTACGTCGAGAAGGACGAGAAGGCGGAGCTCGAATCCAAGCAGGCCGCTTTGGGACGTCCCGAAGCGACGCATGGCGCGCTCATCCCGATCCGGAAGAACGCGAAGTGGTGGACCCTGACGCAGAGTGAGCGCCGGGCGATCTTCGAGGAGGCCTCCCATCACACCGCCGTCGGCATGAAGTACCTCCCGGCCATCGCCCGGCGACTGCACCACTGCCGCGACCTCGAGGGAGCCGAGCCGTTCGACTTCCTGACGCTGTTCGACTACGCCGCCAAGGATGCGACGGCGTTCGAGGACCTGGTGGCGGCCCTGAGGACCACGGAGGAGTGGAAGTACGTGGACCGCGAAATCGACATCCGGATGACCCGCCAAGGATGATCTCGAGGCGTCAGTTCGTTCGTCTGGGGCGCGCCTGCGTCGGCGTCGGCCTCGGGACCGGGCTCTACACCTGGCGCGTCGAGCCGCATTGGGTGGAACTGGTGGAGCGTCCCTTGCCGATCGCCAACCTGCCCGGTTCGCTGGTCGGCTGCCGACTGGTCCAACTCAGCGACCTCCACATCGGACCCCGGGTCGACGACGCCTACCTGGAGGACTGCTTCGCCCTGACGCGGAAGCTCTCGCCGGACTTCGTCGTCTACACCGGCGACTTCACGGACTACGAGGGCGGAGACTTCACCCATGCCGCGAAGGTCCTTTCGCGCCTGCCATTGGGCCGACGGGGAACCCTGGGCATCCTCGGCAACCACGACTACGGCCCCAACTGGTCGCACGACGACATCGGCACGCGGATCGCGGGTTTCGCCACGCGCGCCGGCGTCCGGATGTTGCGGAACGAGGCGGCCGAGATCGAGGGACTCCACTTCTTCGGGCTCGACGACCTGTGGGCGGGACGGCTGGAGGTGAAACTGGGACTCGAGACGATGGACCGGAAGCGGGCCAACCTCGTGTTGAGCCACAACCCGGACTCGGTGGACCTGGACGGGTGGGAGAACCACTCGGGTTGGATCCTCTCGGGCCACACCCACGGCGGTCAGTGCAAGCCGCCGTTTCTGCCCCCGCCATTGCTGCCCGTGGTCAACCGTCGCTACACGGCCGGTGCCTTTTCCCTGGAAGGCGGACGCAGCCTCTACATCAGCCGAGGTGTGGGCCACGTCATGAGGGTCCGCTTCAACGTGCGGCCGGAGATCACCCTGTTCCACCTCCAGAAGGCCTGATGCCCTCGATCGCTGGGTGTTGAACTTTCAACGTTCCAATCTCCGG
>CAIYXO010000556.1 GCA_903930165.1 uncultured Verrucomicrobiota bacterium
CCCAGGACCGCCAGGACGCCCTGGAGAAGATGCTGCGTGAACCGATGGACCTGCTGATCGTCGTGGGCGGCTACAACTCGTCCAACACGTCGCACCTGGCGGAGATGGGGGAGAAGGTCCTTCCGACCTACTTCATCAAGAACGCGGCGATGATGGAATCGACGGTGCTCATCCGGCATTGGAACCAGCACATCCCCGCGGAGGTGGTGACCGAGAACTGGTACCGGACCACCGGCGAGATGAACGTCGGAATCACCGCCGGGGCCAGTTGTCCGAACAACCTCATCGAGGAGACGATCAAGCGTCTGTTCAAGCTGCGTGGGGTCGACATCACCGAGGCGCTGCGGCACTGAGCTTCCGGGGATAGTTCCTCGGCGGAAAGGTGCGGAAGAGAACGGCACGCCACGCCGCCAAGCCGTTGGGCAACGTTGGGGAAGGCGCTGAATTCCCGTGGCGGGACCGGAAATCGAAGGAGGAGACCCTTTTCGGATCCCGGATCCGGAATGGGGGAATGGAAGAGAGTCCGCAGCCTGGCGGCCGCGGCTACCCGCGGAGAATCGGGAATCGCAGATCCGGAATCACGAATGCCTGGCGCCTAGGCGTTTTTGCGTGAGGCCCTTTCGGCGGATTCTGGATCGGGAAATGAGGGGAAGTCCGCAGCCTGGCGGCCGCGGCTACCGGCGGAAGGTCGGGAATCTCAGATCCCGAATCACAAATGCTTGGCGGCTTTGCGTTTTTGCGTGAGGTCCACTTGGCAGATCCGGAATCACGTTTGCCCGTCGGCGTTGCGTCGACGGAAATTCCGGCGATCCTCGCGGGGCATGATCGTCATCGTTTCCGGCACCAACCGTCCTGGCAGCAACACCCGCCGTGTCGCCGACATCGTCCTGGCGGCGTACACCGCGCTCGGCGTCCCGGCGCGCATCCTGGATCTCCGGGAAGTGCCCGTTTCGCTGTACTCGCCCGACGCCTATGCCAGCAAGCCGCCCGAGTTCGAGCCCTTCGCGAAGGCGGTCCTCGACGCCGACGGCCTGGTCGTCGTCACCCCGGAATACAACGGGTCGTTCCCCGGCGTGCTGAAGGTCTTCATCGACCACCTGAAGTTCCCGGAGAGCTTCGAGTCGAAGCCGGTCTGCTTCATCGGTCTCGCCGCCGGCATCTGGGGGGCGCTGCGGAGTGTGGAGCAGCTCCAGCAGATCTTCGGATACCGCAACGCCCACATCTTCCCCTCGCGGGTCTTCATGCCCGGCATCGGCGGACTGCTCGACGAGGCCGGCGCCCTCAAGGACGCCGAGCTGCAAGGTCGCCTTCGCCGGCAGGCCGAGGGTTTCGCCGGGTTCGTCGGTCGGGTCCGCGGAGGCACGGCTTGAATCTCCGGTCCTGCAGGCGTGCACTCGCGGTCCTGCTTGGAGCCCTTGCCGGCTGGGTGGGCGGCTGCTCCCGGTCGGATTCGGGAACGGCCACCGTCGGCGTTCCCGCCGCCCCGGCTTTTCCGGCCGGAACCAACACCTGGAACGGCAACGAAAAGCTGCTCCGGTCCGAGGAGGAGTGGAAGGCGGCCTTGTCCCCGGAGCGTTTCCGGGTCCTTCGGAAGCACGGTACCGAGGCGGCCTTCTCCGGCGACCTCTGGAACCAGCACGCGACCGGCACCTACCGCTGCGCCGGCTGCGGACTCGATCTGTTCCATTCCGACACGAAGTTCGAGTCCGGCACCGGTTGGCCCAGCTTCTGGAAGCCGATCGAGGCAGGCCACGTCGGAACCACCTCCGACCGCAGCTTCTTCATGAACCGCACCGAGGTGCACTGCGCCCGGTGCGAGGGTCACCTCGGGCATGTGTTCGACGACGGACCGCCGCCGACCGGCCTGCGATACTGCCTCAATTCGGCCGCACTCTTGTTCGAGGCCAAGGGGCGGTGATTCGCGGCGCGGCGGGATCCCTCTTCCGCCGCGAGGAGTGGACTCGCACCGTCCGCACGGTAGCCTGACCGGCGATGACCCCAGCCACGCCGAGAATCAGCCGGTGGCCGCGCCGGCTCGCGACGCTGCTGGCCCTGGCGGTGGCGACCGGCAGCGTCGTCTGGTCCACGCACACGATCCGCCGGCACCTGCGGGAGTCGCGGAGGGAGGCGATGTGGGAAGTGGCGGCCCGGTCGCCGCAGCGGGATCCGCCTTGGGCCGAGCCGGTGCGAAAGCCGGCGGTCCTCGCGCTCGCCGCCCTGGCGTCCCGGCGGGAAACCACGTCGCTCGACGCCGCCGGGCTCTTCGGCACGACCAACGTCTGGACCGTCCATCTGCGCATTCCACAGGACCAGGCCGAAGCCTTGGAACCGCGCTACGTCGAACCCCTCGACCGCTCGTGGATGGGTGGCGGACGTTTCGAGCTGCGCAATCCCGCCGCGAGCCGCAACGGGCTCTCAGGCGTCCGCGGACTCGAGTTCGGGTGGGTCCATGCCACGGTCGAGTTCGAGGACCGCACCTACTCCGACGCCGCGGTCCGCCACAAGGGGAACGGCACCTACCTGAGGTCGGAGGGGACGTCGAAGCGTCCCTACAAGGTGGACCTCGACAAGTATTCGAAGGGCCGGGAACTGGCGGGCCGGAACACGTTGAACTTCGCCAACCTGGTCGTCGACGACTCCTGCCTGCACGACGCGTTGGGCCATGAGTTCTTCCGGAGCGTGGGCGTGCCCGCGCCGCGGACCGCGTTCGCCCGGCTCTTCCGCAGCACCGGGACGGCGCAGCCCGAATACCTCGGCGTCTATGCGCTGATCGAGAACCTCGATTCGGACTTCGCCGCATGGCGTTTCGGCACCCGCAAGGGAGTGGTTTTCAAGCCGGTCACCACCGAGCTGTTCTCGGACCTGGGAGACGACTGGGCCGCCTACGAGGGCATCTACGATCCGAAGAGCCGTCCGACCGAGGCGCAGAAGCGGCGGGTGATCGAACTGGCCCGCCTGGTGACCTCCGCGGACGACGCGACCTTCGCCGCGCGGATCGGGGAGTTCGTCGAGTTGGATGAGTTCACCCGCTTCCTCGCCGGGATGGTGTTGCTTTCGAGCTACGACGGATTCCTGAACAACGGGCAGAACTTCTGCCTTTGGTTGGATCCGGTCTCCGAACGCTTCCAGTTCCTTCCCTGGGACCTCGACAACGCCTGGGGCAAGTTCGGCTGGGCCGGCTCCGCGTCGGACCGGGCCAGGGCCAGCATCCGTCGGCCGTGGATGGGTAACCACCGATTCCTGGAGCGGATGTGGGAGGTGCCCGGTTTCGAGGAGCGGTACCGTCAGGCGCTGGGGAGGATGCTCGAAACCGGGTTCGTTCCCAAGACGCTGCATGAACGCGTGGACGAATTGGCGGCCGTGCTGCGGCCCGTGGTGGCCGAGGAATCCCCGATCAAGGCCGCGAGATTCGAACTGGCGGTCACAGGGACACAGACGGTCGACGCGTCCGCGGACGGCCCGAGGTCGGGCCGGAACCGTCCTCCGCATCCGCTGAAATGGTTCATCTCCGCACGCAGCCGATCCGTCCGGGCCCAACTCGCCGGCGAGGAGGAGGGGATCCTTCCCGTCCGGCGGCGATAGGTATCGATGCCCGGGTCGGGACTTCCCCGATCCCGGATCGTCGGACGGGACCTCACGCAAAAACGCAAAGCCGCCAAGCATTTGTGATTCGGGATCTGAGATTCCCGATTCTCCGCCGGTAGCCGCGGCCGCCAGGCTGCGGACTTCCCGCATTCCCCGATCCGACATCCGCCGACGGACCTCACGTAAAGGGCGGAAAGGCGCCAACGCTACGTCGGGTTGGGGAGCAGGAATTCGATCCCCGTTGGGTGATCGGTTCCACCTCGGGAACCCCACGGCTTCCTCCCCGTTCCCCAGCGGCTTGGCGCCTTTGGGCGCCGATCCCTTCTGTTTCGTTCCTGTTCAGGAAACCGACTTCGCCGGGGCTGCAACGGACTTGGCATGACGGCGGTAGGTCCAGCAGGCCAAGGCGCCTGCGAAGCCGATTGCCGCGTAGGTGCTCGGCTCGGGAATCGGCGGCGCAACGAGGTCGAATCCGAAGGCGTCGATGACCATGTCCGTGCCGTTGACCTGCGGGCTGAACTGCAGGGTGAGCGAGGTCATGTCGTCGAACGGCGTGCCCACCGTGGTCAGGCTCGCGAGGCTGATGTTCACCAATCCGGCCAAGACCGGAAGCGTCCCGGTCGCGGTGGCCGATCCGTCGGCGCTGAGGATGGTCAGGGTGTAGTCCGTGTCCTTGCCCAATTCCGTGTTCTGGAGCAGGTAGCTGAACGCGGTCGCGCCGGACAGGCTGAGGTTGTATGCGGGCAGGGTGTACTGGAAGGTCAGGATCGACCTCATGAGCGCGCCGTTGTCGTAGACCAGCACGTCGAGATTGTTGCCGCTGGAGGCGCTGCCCGTTCCGGCGGCGATTCCGATGGCCACCTGGCGGTTGACGCCCAGGATGCCGGAGTCTCCCAGGATCGGAGTGGGGCCCGCCGTGAGCGGCCCGCCGGTGTTCACGCTGAAGATGGAGCTGTTGAAGCTGTCGAGGACCGTGGTTGCGGCGGAAGCGACGGGCATGAGTAGCAGCGATCCGGCAAGCAGGGTCGCGGCCGACGTGAGTGATTTTCTGCGGATGTTCATATTCATGGGGCTTGGGCTCTGGAGCTTCGGCTGGGATGTTTCGCCGAAGACGGGCTCCTCGGCGTCCGGATCCTCCGCCCTGGGCCGCCTCCATGGCATGGGGTGTTTCCCTCACGACTCCGATCGTCCGGCCGGGGACCATGGGGATCGCGCGGATCGCTTCCCGGACCTGGTCTGGAGCCTCTGCCTTAAGACCCCAGCCGTCAGGGGCAGGGGCGATTGCCCGGGGTGACATGTGAAGGGGCTTGATGCAGTTTCGAGGACATGTGTGGACGCTATTCCCTCGCGCGCGGCGAAGCGCCGTGGTCGTTCGCGGAGGTTCGCGTCGAATGGAACGGCAAGCCGCGATACAACGTCGGTCCGATGCAGCGGGCCCCGGTGATCCGCCGTCGCGGAGGGCGCGCCGAGATCGACGAGTTGACCTGGGGCCTGATCCCGTCCTGGAGCCGCGACACCACCATTGCTGCCCGTTGCATCAACGCCCGCAGCGAGACCGTGGCCTCCCAGCCCGCGTTCCGGTCTGCGTTCGCCCGTTCACGGTGCCTGGTCCCGGCCGACTCGTTCTACGAGTGGCAGGCCGAGGGTCGTGTGAAGCTTCCCTGGAGATTCCTCA
Organism: uncultured Verrucomicrobiota bacterium; assembly: GCA_903930165.1. Lineage (GTDB taxonomy): Bacteria > Verrucomicrobiota > Verrucomicrobiia > Limisphaerales > UBA9464 > SXXZ01. The sequence goes on from CAIYXO010000556.1 coordinate 5,261, forward strand.
GGAAGGATGCCGCCCCGCTCCTCTTCGCCGGACTCTGGGAGTCCTGGAGCCCGCCCACCGAACCGGAGCGGCCGGTCGAGACCTTCACGGTGCTCACCACCCAACCCAGCGGCGACATCCTGCCGGTCCACGACCGCATGCCGGTGATCCTCTCGGGTCCGGCCGCGGCCGTCTGGCTGGATCCGAAGTCGGGTTCGGAGGACCTGTTACGGCTCTGCATGCCGCTTCCCGAGGGGACCCTGCGCCGGTATCGCGTGACGCCGCGCATGAACTCGGTGGCCTTCGACACACCCGAGTGTCTTCTTCCCGTCGAGAGCCAGGCCGAACTCTTCTGAGCCGACCGAGCGGCGCCTGGCGGAACGATGTGGAAGGGATCCGCACGCAGATCCGCAGTGCAGCTGGGGAACGTGGAGGAATCCGGTTGTTTCCCTTGGCGGAACCGGACACCGAGCGGTGATCGCACTCTCGGTCCTGGATCCGGGATCGGGGAATGGAGGGAAGTCCGCAGCCTGGCGGCCGCGGCTACCGG
>CAIYXO010000557.1 GCA_903930165.1 uncultured Verrucomicrobiota bacterium
CAGCTTCGCCAAGGCCGGGGCCAAGGGCGGCATCAACGCGGCGCTGATCCGGCACAAGGACAACCTCATCGCCCTGCACGAGTCCGAGAACCTCGACAGCTCCGAGATCGGGCGCATGGCCGCGTTCCGCATCCCTTCGCCGGCGGAGGTGAAGCCGACCAACTCGGTGACGCCGCACGTGTTCCCGCCGAAGACCTTCGAGGTGTGGCGCAACGGCGTGGGTTCCCTCGCCAGCTCACCGGTTCCGGTCGGCGACGTCCTCTACGAGGTGACCGGCACCGGCGACCTCGCCGCGGTGAAGGCCGACACCGGCACCGTGTTGTGGAAGAAGAAGCTCGGGATCGAGCAGCGCCAGAGCACGCCGTTCTACGCGGACGGCCTGCTGTACGTGGCCATGTACGTCAGCTCCGAGGGGACGGACGCCGCGAAGTCGGCGGAGGCCGACGCCGGGGCGAACGGCGACCTGTTCGTGTTGAAGCCCGGGCCGGACGGCGCCGAGGTGCTGAGCCGCACCCAGTTGACCGGCCGCTGCTTCGGATCGCCGATCGGCTACAACGGGAAGATCTACATCCAGACCGACAAGAAGCTCTACGCCTTCGGCACCCGCGGTCCCAACTCCGGTCTCGCCGCCGCGCCGCCGAAGCCGCCGCTGCCGGCGCCGGGAGAGGCGGCACAGCTCCAGATCGTGCCCTACGAGTTCCTCATGCGTCCGGGCCAGACGCAGTCCTTCCGGATCCGCACCCTCGACGCCGCGGGATTCCCGGTGACCGAGGGCATCGATCCGAAGTCGGTGACCTGGGAACCCTACGTGCCGCCGACCGCGCTGGTCCGGGCATTCGCCAAGGGCGCCTTCAACGCCGACGGCGCGCTCGTGGCCGAGAAGTCCGCCGCGCCCAGCGCCGGGCAGTTCAAGGCCACCCTCAAGCTGCCCAACGGCTCGAACGCCGTCGGCTTCATCAAGGGCCGCATCCTCCCGGCACCCCCGCTCGCCTTCAACTTCGAGAACTTCGCCCTCACCAACAAGACCACCAACACCGTCGAGCCGCCGACCGACTTCGCCTACCCGCCGCTGAGCTGGAACTCCGCCCGCTTCCGCTGGGAGGTCCGCGCCAAGGAGTTGGACAGCAACCCCACCAACCAGGCGCTGGTGAAGACCATCGACAACAAGCTGTTCCAGCGTGGCCAACTGTTCTTCGGGTTCCCCAACCTCAGCAACTACACCATCCAGGCCGACGTCCTCTCCGAGGGCAACAAGCGCAAGATGTCCGAGGTCGGCGTGATCAACCAACGCTACCTGGTGATCCTCAAGGGCAACTCCCAGGAGCTCGAGGTGAACTCGAACCAGGAGCGGATCAAGGTCTCCAAGCCCTTCAAGTGGACGCCCAACACCTGGTACACCGTGAAGGCCCGCGTCGACGTGGCCGCAGACGGCTCCGGCGTGGTCCGTGGCAAGGCCTGGAAGAAGGGCGAGCCCGAGCCCGAGGCCTGGACCATCGAGGTCCCGCACAAGCACGCCCACGCGTCGGGATCCCC
>CAIYXO010000558.1 GCA_903930165.1 uncultured Verrucomicrobiota bacterium
AGCCGGAAGTCGGGAAAGAGGCGCTCCACCACCGGACGGCAGTGTTTGTAGAAGACGACTTGGGCGGCGACGCTCATGCAAAGGAGGCGGATCTCCTCCCGGGTGAAGTCCTTCCCCACGATCTCCCCCACCGCAAGCGACAGCATCTCGGCCTCGGGCCGGATGAAACCGTCCACCAACTGGTCCAACGCCTCCGTGGGCTCGATCATCTCGCGCGCCATGATCCGGCCGTGGACGGCACAAGGCCCCTCGGCCAGGACGCGGGTCAGGAAGACCTCCACGTACGCCCGGAGCCGGTCCTCGGCCGCCCCACCCGACGCCCCGAGCCGTCCGGCCATCTCCGAGGTGAACGCCCCGCCGGACTGGACCACGGCCCTGTAGAGGCCCGCCTTACCGCCGAAATGGTAGTTCACCGAAGCGACGTTGGTGCCCGCCCGACGGCAGATGTCCCGGATCGTCGCCGAACGGTACCCCTGGTCCGCGAAAACCTCCGCGGCGACCCGCATCAGTTCGGGCCGCGTGCCGGCCGATTCACTTGGAAGTTTCGAACGCACGTTTCAAACAACCGTTTAACCGCGGACCCCCGTGGTGTCAAACAGGTGTTTGAAATGAGGCCGAAGATCGTGATGCAGCGCCGGCGCATTGCCTCCCGACGCGGCCCGGCCTAGCGTGGTCCCAAGGATGATTGGAGAGATTCTCGAGAAGCTGTATGTCGCCGTGGTGGTCCTGGCCCTCTTCGGGGCCTCCATCTTCGTGCACGAGTACGGCCACTACATGATGGCCCGGATCCGCGGCCTGCTGGTGCTCGGGTTTTCCATCGGCTTCGGCCCGAAGATCATGGCGTGGACCGATCGCCAGGGCGTGGAATGGGCGCTCCGCTGGATCCCGGCAGGCGGCTTCGTGAAGCTGCCCCAGATGATCACCTCGGCTGCGATCGAGGGCGACTCCGGCACCCGCGTCCCGCCGGTCTCTCCTTTCTCCAAGATCCTCGTCGCCCTCGCCGGGCCGTTCATGAACGTCGTCTTCGCCTTCCTCGTGGCGTCGCTCGTCTGGCAGATCGGACTTCCCGTGCCGGTCAATCCCCCAATCGTCGGCTACGTGGAACCGGGCTCCGACGAGCAGGCCCAGGGCGTGCGCGAAGGGGACCGGATCCTAAAGGTGGACGACCGTGCGGTCCGGAGCTGGCAGGATGTGCAGCGTTTCACGGTGCTCGCCCGCACCAACCGGCTCGCGGTAGAGTTCCAGCGCGGTGAGGAACGCCGCACGGTGACGCTCAAGGCCGAGGTCAACCCGGCCTTCGGATTCAAGCTGCTGAACCTCGATCCCAGGGACCATCCCGTGGTCCAGGAACTCGTCGCCGGCGGGGCCGCGGAACAGTCCGGTTTCAAGGTCGGCGACCAGTTCGTCTCCTTCTCCGGCGTCCCGATCGTCGGACAGTCCCAGCTCATCGAACTGATCGGTTCCCGCGCCGACAAACCTTCGGAGGCCGAACTGTTGCGGGACGGCAAGCGCATCAGGATCCAGGTCACCCCCAGATTCGATCCCAAGGCGAAGGTCGGACGCATCGGCGTCTCCTTGGCGCCGAGCCGGGTCGTGGTCTTCCAGGTACAGCGCCCCGGCCCCACGCCGGTGGAACAGGTCGGCGGCGTGCTCGAGCAGATGTGGGACGTCGTCAACGCCCTTCTCCATTCCAAGGAGACCGGCATCACCCCCAAGGACATGAGCGGCCCCGTCGGCATCTTCGGCAAGCTCGCGGCCGACGCCCGGGTCGACATCCGGCTCGCGCTCGGTTTCATCGTCATGGTGAACATCAACCTCGCGATCCTGAACCTCCTCCCGATCCCGGTGCTCGACGGCGGCCACATCACGATGGCGCTCTACGAGATCGTCACCCGCCGCCGCGTCAGCGTCCGGTTCCAGGAGACGGTCACGGCCGCCTTCGCCGTCCTCCTGCTCAGCTTCATGTTGTACGTCTCCTTCTTCGACGTCGTGAAGCGCGGTCCGCTGTTCCAGGCGCTCTTCCGCCAGGAGTCGGTGGTCGAGAAGGCTCCGGAACCCGCCCCCTGAGCCGACAGCCTTCCCGCGGCCAGGCCCATCCGGTTGACGCCGACCCTCCCCTTCCCGTCTAGTCCCCCCAGCATTCATGAAGTATTGCGCCTCATTGTGGAGCTTCTCCCGCCGTCCCACCCGTGAAGTGGTCGTTGGCGATCCCCGGAACGGCGGCGTGGTCATCGGCGGCGACCACCCGGTGGTGAAGCAGTCGATGCTCACCTGTGACACCATGGACACCGAGGCCTGCGTCACGCAGACCCTCGAACTGGTCGAAGTCGGATGTCAGATCGTCCGCATCACCGCCCCGACGGTGAAGGACGCCGCCAACCTGGAGAACGTGGTCGCCGCACTGCGCGCCCGCGGTTGCCTCGTTCCCATCGTGGCCGACATCCACT
>CAIYXO010000559.1 GCA_903930165.1 uncultured Verrucomicrobiota bacterium
CCACGGCCGGGGTCGCGGTGTCGCCCTCGCGGGCCCGCAGCAGGGCGGCGCGACGGATCGGGAGCGCTTCCCTGTGGATCTCGGCGCCCGGGACGCCGCTTTCCGCCAGCAGGTGCGGGAGGTCCCCCGCGAGCCCGTCGCTGAGGTCCATCATGGCGTGGATGTCGATGTGCTCGGCAAGCCAACGCGCCTCGGCGAGACGGGGCTCGAAGTCGAGATGATGTCCAAGGATGGAACCGCCGAGTTCGCCTGTGACGAACAGGGCGTCGCCAACCTTCGCGCCGGACCGCAGGACGGCCTTTCCTTCCCCGACCCAGCCGAGAAGGGAGACGCTGACGAAGAAGGATCCCGGCGAACGGGTCGTCTCGCCTCCGACGATGGCCACGTCGTGGCGTCGGGCGAGTTCCGCCATGCCGTCGTAGAGCGCTTCGATGCGGGCGGGGGCGAAGCCTTCGGGCAGCCCGAGGGTGACCACCGCGGCGGTTGGGGTGCCGGCGTTGGCGGCGATGTCGCTGAGGGCCCGGGCGAGGGCCTTCCTGCCGATCTTGGCCGGGTCGGTGTCGGGCAGGAAATGCACCCCTTCGACCACGCAGTCGGTCTTGAGGAGCAGCTGCCTTCCCGGCCCCGGGGAAGCCAGGACCGCACAGTCGTCGCCGGCGCCGACGACGACCGAGGCGTTGCCCGGGAGGCGTGGGCGGAGCCGGGCGATCAGTTCGAACTCGTTCATGGATTGCGGAAGTCCGACAGGACCCGTGGGGAGGGTCTCCGACGGGCTGGCTAGAGTGTCATGTCGAGGCCGGTGGGAGCGAGTCCGGTTTCGGAACTGGGGATGCGTCCGGATTCCCCGAAGGATCCGGGGCCGAGGCGAGGTGGCGTGCCTGGCGGCGGGGCAGGGACCTGCGGGGCGCGGCGGCGGCCTCGTCACCGGCCCAGGGAAGGAGCCATGTCGGCAGGTCGGACCGGCCGGGCCGCCGGTAGTCTCGTGCCAGCGCCGGTCCCACCGAAGCGGGATCGTGGCCCAGGTCCCGGGTGAGGTGTTCCCAGAGGAGCTCGTACTGTCGTGGCAGGGCGATCCCATGTCCCTTCACGCCGCGTTCGTGAAGGCGGTCGCTGAAGCGCAGGAGCGCGCGGAAGGCGGAGCCGCCGTCCTGGAGCAGCCGCGGAAGCGTCTCGGAGAAGTTCCCGCTGTTGCCGTACAGGTCCCAGGTCTTCGCGAAGCGCCGGAGGCGGGCGAGGGTGGCGAAGTCCAGGTCGTGGTTGGCCAGGATCTCGTACGGTGGGAACGGGTTGTAGACCATGCCGTGCTCGGCGTCGTGCCGGATGATCGGCGTGCCGCGGAGCCTCTTGAGGATGCCCACCTGGATCTCCTGCGGCCCTAGCCCGAGCAGGCGCTCGAATCCCAGTCCGAACGACTCGAGGGACTCGCCGGGCAATCCGGCGATGAGGTCCGCGTGGACATGCACGCCGCTCGCGGAGCGCAGCCATCGGAGGTTGTCCTCCATGCGCGGATGGTTCTGCCTCCGGCCGATCCGGGCCTCGACCTCCGGGTCGAGCGTCTGGATGCCTACCTCGAACTGGAGCGAACCTGCGGGGAAGCGTGCGATGAGCTCGCGGAGTTC
>CAIYXO010000560.1 GCA_903930165.1 uncultured Verrucomicrobiota bacterium
CGTGGGGCGTGCCTCGTCGCTGAGGGCGAGGAGCCCCAGGACGAACAGGAGACCGAGAACCGGCCCTGCCGACTGCAGGAGGCGGCGCCAGGCGGCGGATTGGCTGGATGGGGCGGACATCGTTCCGTGGCTTTTCCGAGAACGTGGCCGTTTCTTGCCCTCTCTGCCAACAACCGAAAACCGTCACGGCGAGTCCTCTCCGCGGGGGCGCTTCCCCGCGGAGCAGGGATCAGGAGGGTTTCGGCGGCGGGGATTGCGGGTTTGCGCCGGAAGGGCGCCGGGCCAGCAGCAGACGCAGGCTGTTGAGGACCACCAGCACCGTGCTTCCCTCATGGGCGGCCACGCCCATGGATAGCGGCAGCCGCGGCAGGGACAGCGTGAGCACGGCCATGATCGCGATGGTGCCGAGCGAGACCGCGATGTTCTGCCGGATGATCCGGCGTGCCCTTTCGCTCAACTCCCGCGCATGGAGGAAGTTCTCCAGCCGGTCGTGCATCAGGACCACCTCGGCCTGTTCGATTGCGGCATCCGAACCGCGGGAACCCATGGCGACCCCGACATCCGCCACCACCAGGCACGGGGCGTCGTTCACACCGTCCCCGATCATGGCCACGCGGTGTCCTTTCTCCTGGTACTCCCGGATGGCCGCCACCTTGTCCTCGGGCTTCAGGCCGGACCGGGCCTCGTCGATGCCCGATTCCTCATGGATGCGGCGGGCGGCTTCCTCGCGGTCTCCGGTCAGCATCGCCGTGTGCAGCCCGTGGGCGCGCAGACGCGCCACGACCTCCCTTGCCGAGGATCTGAGGGTGTCCTGGAGCAGGATGCGTCCGCGCAAGCCCGGTCCCGCGAGCCAGGTCTCGGTGGTCGTTCCGGGAGGATTGGGCAGAGGGGTCGCGTAGCCGGGAGGGGATTGTGCAAGGAAGGCCCGGTTGCCCAGATGGTGACGGGCGCCCCGCCAGATTCCGTGCACCCCGCGTCCGGCAACGGTGCCGGAGTCGGTCACCGTCTCGACGGCCACGCCCCGGCCGTCCGCCTCGCGGGCAAGCGAGCGGGAGACGGGATGGTTCGAGATCCGGGCCAGCGAGGCGGCGGCGGCGAACAGGTCGGCGGCGTTCCCTTCGAGGGGCTCCACGGCCACCACCTTCAGTTCGCCCTCGGTCAGGGTGCCGGTCTTGTCCATGGCCACGACGGTGATCCCGGCGAGGTTCTCGATGGCGGCGCCTCCGCGGAACAGGATTCCCGACCTCGCACCGGCGGCGATGGCGGAAAGGATCGCCGAGGGAACGGAGAGGACGAGGGCACATGGCGAAAGCACGACCAGCAGCGTCATGGCCCTGTAGAACGCGCTGTGTCGGACCGCATCGGAGAAGAAGGGCGGGAGTTCCTGGACCTGCCAACCGAAGAGGAACACGGCCAGGCAGAGGGTGAGGACCGCCACCGTGTATCCCGAGCCGAAGCGGTCGGTGAAGCGTTCCGAGGGAGCCTTGAGATGTTGGGCGGAGTCGATGAGCTGGAGGATGCGTTGGAGTGCGGAGTCCGCGGCGGGCCTCAGGACCCGGCCTTCGACGACACCCCAGAGGTTCAGGGTGCCGCCCATGGCATCGTCTCCGGGCCCCTTCGGCACCGAGTCGGACTCGCCGGTCAGCATCGACTCGTCGCAGGCGCTCTGGCCGGACAAGAGCTTGAGGTCCACGGGAACAAGCTCCCCGGAGGTGACCCTCACGGTGTCGCCCGCCTTGAGCGCGTCCACGGGCACCACCGACTCGCGTCCGTCGACGAGCAGGCGGGCGGACTTGGGCGCCCGCCGGAGCAGGGCGTCGATTTCCCGGCGGGTGCGGCCGGAGGCGTAGTGTTCCATGGCGGCGGATGCCGAGAACAGGAACAGGAGCAACGCGGCCTCGCCGAAGGCGCCCACCGCCACCGATCCCGGGACCACGAGCAGCATGAGGAAATGGGTGTCGAAACGCAGGCGGAGGAGGTCCGTCCAGACCTCGCGAGCGAGATCCCACGCTCCGGCGAGGTAGGCCACCATGTAGGCGGCCGTCGACACCGTGGGCCATTGGGCGGACACGGCCCAGCCGGTGAGGCCGCCGGCGAGGCAGACGCCGGATCGTATGGCCATCGACTTCCAGTCGGCGGGATCGGGTTTGGTCATGACGGTTCCTTTCTTCCGCGGCAGCAGGGACCCTTCGTCCCGGTCGGCACTCCTCCGACAGGGCGCGAATCTGGGCCGAGGGAAGACTCGATCATCAAATTACCTATTGCCTGTCGATTCTTGCCCGATAGTCTCCGCCCTCCCGTGTTCCGTCAGGAATCCGGGGTAACGGCCTCAAATCCGGCGCGGATGCGTCGGGCGGCCACAAAAACATCGAACTGGAATCCGGTACTTCCGCCGGATGGGACCATCCGCCGCCCTGTGCGTGCGTTGGGACCGAAACCATGGGAAGCGTAGAGAAGAAAAAAGCTGCATGAGCACGATCGGCGTCAAGGAACTCCTCGAGGCAGGCGTTCATTTCGGACATCAGACCCGTCGCTGGAACCCGAAGATGAAGCGGTACATCTTCGAGGCCCGCAACGGAATCCACGTCATCGACCTTTCGAAGACGGTGGTCCAGCTGCAGGAGGCCTGCGATTTCCTGGCCGGCACGGCGGCCAAGGGCGGCAACATCCTCTTCGTCGGCACCAAGAAGCAGGCGCAGGAGGCCGTGAAGGAATCGGCGAAGGCCTGCGGCCAGCCGTTCGTCACCGAGCGCTGGCTGGGTGGCACCCTGACCAACCTCAAGACCATCAAGCGCTCGATGAAGCGCATGAAGGAAATCGAGAAGATGGAGCAGGACGGTTCCATCAACCAGTACGTCAAGCAGGAGCAGTCGATGATCCGTCGCGAGCATCAGCGCCTGTTCAAGAACCTCGACGGTCTGCGCGCCATCGACGCCGCGCCCGACGTCATGTTCGTGATCGACCTCAAGCGTGAGC
>CAIYXO010000561.1 GCA_903930165.1 uncultured Verrucomicrobiota bacterium
CCGGATCGTGGAGGTCTCGCGGTCCTCGCTGATCCGCAGGATGTCGCGTTCGACCTCGTCGAGCAGGCTGTCCACCTCGCCTTCGTGCTCGTAGACCCTCGAGACCACGCCGGTGCAGGCGCTCAGCATCCGGCGAAGGACGTGTTTCTCTCGCACGATGTCGATGTAGTACGAGAGGTTGGCCGCGCTGGGCACCGCGTCCTGGAGCCCGCTGAGGTAGGCCAGCCCGCCCACGCCCTCGAGCTGGTTGGTGTCCTTGAGCTTCTGCTGGACTGTGATCAGGTCGATGGCGTCCTTCTTGTCGTACATGTCGGCCAGCAGCTGGTAGATGGCCTGGTGCCGTAGGTCGTAGAAGGTCTCTGCGCCCGACTTGAACTTCTCGATGCAGAGCCCCATGCACTCGTTCGGCGACAGCAGCACGCAGCCGAGAACGCCCTGTTCCGCCTCCACCGAGTGGGGCGGGAGCCGGTCCAGCTTCGAGATGTCCACCGCGGAGCGGTTCCGCTTGGAACGCTTGAAGTCCGGCTTGTTTCCGGCATCGGCACCGCCGAAGCCTTCGGGGAGGTCTTGCACGCGCGCAATCTCCCCGTCGGGGCGGGGGCGGGGAAGGGGGATCCGGCGGAAGATGTTGACCGAATCCGACCGGCCGAATGTGAGGAACTTTGTCTGGATTACCTTCCGTCCGTCGATCCGTTGCCGCCATGCCGGAGGTCGAAGTAGGTGATTTCCGGACGGCAGAGGAATCGGACGTCCGCGAAGAAGGTTCCGATCCCCGGATTCACGTAAAGGGGGCCACTCGGGGTCCGATACCAGCCAAGCTCGTATCCGCCCGTGTCGAAAGGGGTCACGAGCGCACCGATCCCGGGGATCCGGACCTGGCCGCCGTGGGTGTGTCCGGCGAGAACCAGGTCGAACGGTTCCGTCGGCGTCTCGGCCTGGATCTGGTCGGCCCAGGCGGGATAGTGGACCAGCAGCAGTCGGAAAACCCCGTTCCGCGTCGGCATTGGCTGTCTGGGGTGGTCCAATCCGACGACCTGGATCCGGTCCCCGATGTCGAAGACCTCATCCTCCAGCCAGCGTCCTCCGGTGCGCTCGAACAGGCTTCTGGCCGGACCGAAGTCGGCGCCACTCCAATGGTCGTGGTTTCCGGGAATTCCCAGGAGAGGCATCCGGAGCCCGGAGAGGATCTCCAAGGCGGCGGGAAGGTGGCCGGCTTCCTCGATCAGGTCCCCAGTGAACATGGCGAAACGGCTGCCCGAAGCGTTGATGCGCCGAACGGCCGCCTCCAACAGGTTTCCGTCACCCTTGAAGTGGACGTCGGTGAAGTGTGCGATGCGCGTGGAATGGGGGCCCCGTCCGACCTCGAACGTCCGCTCGCGGATCCAGCCGGGCTCGATGCCCAACCCGTCGACCACGGCGACTCCCGGCACGAGCCCAATGGCTGTCCGAATCCAACGCCGCCGCGAGACCCCCCTGCGGACGGCCGGCTGTTGGGGAGGTGTGATGTTCCAAGCTCGGAGATCCCGAGAAGGCGTCAAGTGGGGCGTCAGGGACGGCTTGCCGAGTCTCGAGCGGGGCGGCTAGGGGCGGACCCGGTCCTCGGGCAGGCGGCCGACGAGCTGTCCGGGAAGCCGGGTGTCGGCGGAACCTCCGAGCGGAAGCTGTGGTGCCACGTGTCCGTCGGCGAAGGAGGCCAGGGTGCGCCGCCGATGCCGGAAATGGATCGAGGGCGTCAGCAGGTCGAAGTAGTAGAACTCCTCGAGCATGGGGTTCTCCGGCGAAGCCGGGGGCTGGAAGTCGTTGACCTGGGCGCAGTCCGCGAAGACGGCGAGTTCGGATGGGCTGCGAACCGTCGAGACGCGGATCCCGGACTCCGCGCGGGTGCCTACAAGGAGGTTGTAGCCGTAACCATAGGCGGCGCCGGTGGCCTTCGACTTGAAGCTGGACGCAGCGCGGTCGAGGGCGGGACAAAGCCCGATCGACTGGTGGCGCAGATGGGGCCACAGCGCTCCACGTGAGGGATCGAACTCGCGCCGGCCTTCCGAGCCGTCCGCCAGCCAGCCGAACCAGTAGGTCCACCCACCGTTGGTCCTGGCTCCACGCTCGGGGAACGCCCTTCCTCCATGGTCATCCCAGTAGAGCTGAGCCGCCAAGGCGAGTTGGCGCAGGTTGGAGGTGCACCGGCTCCCTTCGGCCGCCTGCCGCGTGCTGCCCAATGTCGGCAACAGGATGCCCGCGAGGATTCCGATCACTGCGACCACGACCAGCAGCTCGACCAGGGTGAAGGCGCTCCGGAACGATTCGCGGTTCTTCCGGCTCATGGCCTGGCGGCGCGCACGCGGTAGAACTGTTTCTGGAACACCGCGTCCCGCAGGTCGTACATTCGGACCACCCCGTCCTCGGAGGGTTCCGTGGTGTCGATCACGCTCCATTCCTGGAGATCTCCGGAAGCTTCCAACCGGTATCGCCAACCCTTCGAACCCCGGAAGGAGATCTGTTCGCCCTCGATACGGATCTTTTCGACAGGCGGTGACGGCACCGTGACCAGCACGTTGTCGACCACGGCGCGGGCAAGGACGGATCCTCCGAAAAGCGGGTGCTGTCCTTGCGCGGAGTAGCTGCAGATCGCGAACGCGTCGACCGAGAACCCGGTGAAATCCGGCGGCAACACGACACTTTCCAAGGTGGGGCCGGGCTCGGAGCCGGTCTTCATGCGCAGCCGCATCGTCCTGTCGGAGGCGGTGTATTCGATGCTGAAGCGATAGCGGGTTCCGACCTCCAGCGTGACGTAGCTGTCGGCATAGCCCCAGGGAAGCCGGCCGTCCGACGGGATGACCGTGGGGGAGATCGAGGCGGCAATCGGATCCTTCGCGCCGAACCAGGTCCACTCGAGGGTGTCCCGGGGCCCCGGCAGGGCGCCCCGGACGTAGCCCGGGGAACGCACCGCATCCAATCGCACCAGGCCCGCTGCGATCTGGAAGGTCGAAGGACGTGCCGGATCGACACCGACCTCATGCGAAAGAAGCTCGAGGTCGAAGGCGAAGGCGAGGTCGTCCGCCTCGGTCATGACCCGAGGCAGTCGTTGGGCGATTCCGCTGTTGGGGCGGGAGGAATCCCAGGTGAACTCCAGATGTCCCCCGGTGGAATCCCACCGCGAGGTTTCGGTGTCGCCGAAACGGATCCAGCCCGACTGGTGTGGAGGCTCCGAGAAATCCTCCGACCGCCGATCCGCCGCCTGGACCGAAATGGTTGCGGCGCCAGCCACCAACAGGATGGCCGCGGACTTCGGCATGGGCAGTGGTCGGAGATTCATGGTTCCGGAGCCGGCGCGTTGGCGCCGTAGGGGCAATGCCGGCAGCCGTTTCCGCAGCAATAGCCCCGGCGCAAGTGATAGGCTGCCCGGAAGACCACCCTGCCATCCGGGTCCTGATACATCTCCGCCGGCTCCGCACGTGGCATCCAACGTGTCTTCTTTCGAAACTCGGCAACGCAGCCACGGCAGATGCAGCTGCCCGGAACGCCGGCCTGCCTGGACAGCGAGGCGGGAATCTCCACCGATTGACACCAGCAGGTTCCGCCCGCCGCCAAACGGTTCACGCCGCAGGCGTTCTCGCCGCCGCAAAGGGGACAGGCCGACGCGCTGTGCGCGACCTGTCCCTTTGGCTTCATGGAGTCCGTCGGATTCAAGCGACTGTGTTTTGGCGAAGCCGACGGAATCCGATGCAGGCCAGCGCCCCGGCGGCAAACAGGGCCAGGGTCGTGGGTTCCGGCACCGCGCCGACGGCGGCGAAGCCGTCGATCTCCGAACGACCGCTGAGCACTTCGATGCGAACGAACGAGACGCTGTCGAGCGACATCGGGTCGCCGCCGGTGGTGCGGGCCCAGCCGAGGTCGTAGCCGGCACCGCCCGCCGAGCCGGCGTAGCGGATCCGGATGTCGGCGAGGGTGAGGCCCCCGAGGGGTTCCAGACGGACGGAGGGCGGAACGGGAAGTGTGAAGTCGCCGCTGCCGTCCGTCGGGAACAGGTCGTCCACCTTGGGTGCCAGAGCCGGGTCAAGGACGAACCAGTTGGATCCGTCAGGACTGACGCTGACGCGGGTGGTGCCGCCGTTGGGATTGAAAAGGGTTCCGTCCGTGGCCGGGACCCCGATGTAGTTGAAGTTGGCGTCGAAGGCGTTGGTGACGAGGAATCCGCCGCCGCCGAAAACGTTGAAGTCGATGCCGAACGGGTTGGCGGGGTCGTTGCGTATCGGGTTGGCAAAGCCCACGGTGAGGGATCCACCCGTCCCGACGCTGAGCAGCTGTGTGGCGGTGTAGGCTGGGGCGAATGGATCCACCGGCCCGCCGAAATCCCCGGGTGTGACCCGGCTGGGTTCGCCCAGCGAAGCGGTGGCATTCGTGCGGGTCGCGGAGAATCCGGTTCCCGGGATGTAGTCCACCACGGTGGTCGCGTACTGCGCGCACAACGAGGTGGCGATGAGGATCCCGGAGGCGGCTCCGGCGAGTCTGCGGATCGGTTTCATGGTCTCTTTCACGATCCCTCCACGCGGTTCCGTCGCGGAGGGGGTGTCGATGAGGGACCAGGGCCGGCGCTGGAGCGGCTCCCGAAAAAGGGAAACGCCTCCATCCCCGGCAAGGCAGTGAATGAAGGCGTCGGACATTCGAATGCTCCGCCGCGACCGTTCGATCGCGGCAGTCCTGGCTCCATCCTTCGCTTTGCGGCGAAGTGACCCCGGGTTGTTCCCGGGATCGGACGAGCATCACTGGCGCGATATCCTGACTACGGATCTCAACCTCGCCCCCCGCCTTCCCGGAATCGCTTCCAGTGGCTGTCTCCATGACCAGGGGGGTCTGTAACCCGATACAGTGGCGCAACCGTCGCCGATTCTCACGGCGTTCCCGCAGCTCCAATGATGTTTGATCGAGGCCGGACGTCGGGTCCGGCCCTGACAAAGAACGCCGCCCATCAACGGCGAACCACGGGGGGAATCAAGCCTCCATCGGAAAAAAGTTCCAGTGGGCGCAGGCACCGATCCAGCCCCCGCAAAACGGCGCCATTGCACGGAATTTCCCCGGTGGACTACGTTCCCCATCGTCGCGATCCAACATAGAATCGATCTGATCTGAACATGAGCGTCCTCGTCGTCGGAACCACCGCACTCGACTCCATCAAGACCCCGAAGTCGGAGAATCCCCGCCTTCTCGGCGGTTCCGCCAGCCACGCGGCCGTGGCTGCCAGCTTCTTCGCCCCGACCAAACTGGTCGGCGTGGTCGGTGGCGACTTCCCGGCCAAGTACATCAAGCTGTACGAGAAGCACGGTCTTTGCCTGAAGGGGTTGGAGCGGGTGGCCGATGGTCGGACCTTCCACTGGTCAGGCGAGTACGAGGTCAACATGAACAACCGCCGGACGCTCGAGACCGTCCTCGGTGTCATCGAGACCTGGCAGCCCGTGCTGCCAGGCGACTACGAGACCACGCCCTTCATCCTCCTCGCCAACATCTCGCCGTCCGTCCAGCACCGCGTCCTGGATCAGGTGTCCAAGCCCAAGTTCGTGATCGCGGACACCATGGATCTCTGGCTGAACATCGCGTTGCCCGAGGTGTTGACGCTGCTCAAACGCATCGACTGTCTCGTCCTGAACGACAGCGAGGCCCGGCAGCTGGTTGCCGAAGACAACGTCGTCAACGCGCTTCCCAAGATCCACAAGCTGGGTCCCAAGTACGTGATCATCAAGAAGGGTGAACACGGTTCCGTCCTGTCCGGGCCGAAGGGGCTCTTCATCGCCCCGGCGTTCCCTCTGAAGAAGGTGGTCGACCCGACCGGTGCCGGCGATTCGTTCGTCGGCGGCCTGATCGGCTTCCTCGCCTCCCAGAAGTCCGGTTCGATCGAGACCAACCTCCGCCGCGCCATCGTCCATGGGTCGGTCGTCGCCTCCTTCTGCTGCGAGGGCTTCGGACTGAACGTGACCACCAAGACCGCCAAGAAGGAGATCCTCGCCCGCGTCCGCGAGCTGGAGAAGCTCGCCAAGTTCTGAGACCGGGGCGGCCCCATCACTCCTGGCAGGCGGTGCGGCCCTCCTTCGGGAACCCCTCGAAATGACCCTGTCCGTCGTGATCCCGACCCTGAACGAGTCGGGGTCCCTGCCGGGTGCCCTCGATTCCGTCTTCCGGGTTCCGGAGGTC
Organism: uncultured Verrucomicrobiota bacterium; assembly: GCA_903930165.1. Lineage (GTDB taxonomy): Bacteria > Verrucomicrobiota > Verrucomicrobiia > Limisphaerales > UBA9464 > SXXZ01. The sequence continues at coordinate 6,184 of CAIYXO010000561.1, forward strand.
TCCGAGGTGCTGGTCGTGGATGGCGGCAGCACCGATGGGACGGAGGCGTTGGCTCGCGCTCGGGGATGTCGATGGATCCCA
>CAIYXO010000562.1 GCA_903930165.1 uncultured Verrucomicrobiota bacterium
CCATGCACTGGACCGAGGAGGCCTTGGACTTCGCGGTCGCCAAGGCCGGCAAGAGCATCCCGGCCAAGACCGCGATGATGGCGATCACCACCAGCAGTTCGATCAACGTGAAGGCAAAGGCGGAATTCTTGCGTGGCATGGGAAGCACCTGGGTCATGTGCCGGATACAGGATTGCGCCGAGACGACCACGATGGCGAAGGAAAACAGACCGGAACACTCGGGCAAGTGGTGTCATCCGGGTCCCGGTTACATTCCCATGACGCCACGACTCGACTTCGACCGGAGTGCTCCTAGAGTCGGCCCGATGCCTCCGGGAACCGCCGCCGCTTCCGCCCGTAGCGCCACGTTCAACATCGGACTGCTCGTCCGTTCGCTGTCCGTCGGCCTTTTCCTGCCCCACTTGGCCGCAGAAGGGTTCAATGCCCCCGGGTTCCAACCTTCCCCGCTGCGGTACGACTCCCTGGTCCACGCCCGTGTCTTCGTGAAACCCGGGCTCGAACTGACCAACGCCACGGTCGTCCTCCGCGACGGCCGTATCGAGGCGGTGGGCACCGGCCTCGCGCCGGCGGCGGGTTCCAGGGTCTGGGACCTCACGGGGACCGTCGTCTACGCCGGTTTCATCGATCCCTACCTCGCCCTCGGCTCCAAGAAGCCGCCCGTCGACAACTCGGAGACGGAAGGGGACCTCGGCAACCTGACCTCCGGGGCGCCGCGCTTCTTCGGCGTTCCCGGCCAGGAGTCGGACCCGGGGCGTCCCGGGCCTTCCCACGGTTTGCCGGACATTTCGCCCGAACGGCGGGTCGCGGACGGCCTTTCGCCCGACGGCAATGCGCTCGCCGAACTGCGAGAGATCGGATTCACCGCGGCGAACGTCGTCCCCACGACCGGCCTGCTCCGCGGCCGCGCCGCGGCGATCCAGTTGGGTTCGACCTCGCCCAACGAGGCGGTGCTGGCGGCCGAGACGACCCGTCACGCGGCTTTCGCCCCCACCGCCGGCGACGACTCCTATCCGAACTCGCTCATGGGTGGGATCGCGGCGATCCGGCAGGCGCTGTTGGACGCGAAATGGTATGTGGCCGACCACGAGGACCACGCCAAGCGGCCGGGCAAACGTCCGCGGCCGACCTTCAACGCCGCCCTCGAAGCCCTCGCGCCCGCCGTGGCCCATCCGGAGAAGTCCTCGTTCGTCTTCGAACCGGGCAGCGTGCTGATGCAGGACCGTGCCGTCCGGCTCGCCGGCGAATTCGGAATCACCCCCCTCCTGGTGGCCTCCGGCCAGGAATGGCGCCGTCCGGACCTGGTCGCCGAACTCGCCCGGCGTTCGGTCTCCTTCATCGTCCCCGTCCGTTTCCCGGCCATTCCCAAGCTGCCCGATGACGCCGCCTGGGAAGGAATCTCGTTGGACCTCCTCCGCGCCTGGGACTGGGCCCCGGAGAATCCGGCGTTGATCCGCCGTTCCGGCGCCGAGATCGCCCTGACCACCCACGGGCTTGCCGACCGCAAGTCCTTCCGGACAGCGCTCCGCTCCGCCCTCGACCGCGGACTCTCCGAATCCGACGCCCTCGCCGCGCTGACCGTCGTCCCCGCACGCCTCTGCGGACTCGGGGAACGCCTCGGAACC
>CAIYXO010000563.1 GCA_903930165.1 uncultured Verrucomicrobiota bacterium
ATGATTCCAATGAATTTCACGAATCAGCAAGGACGCCGGATGCTGGGGACCGTGAAAGGAAACCAATACCATGCCTGACCGAAACAACCGCACTCCCGGCAACGTTCCGGGGGCCTACTACGTGGACGACACCTGCATCGACTGCGACCTGTGCCGCAGCACCGCACCGAGGATCTTCGGCCGGCAGGACGACGGAGGTTACAGCTACGTCCTCCGGCAACCGGAGACGTCCATCGAGCTGGCCCTCGCCGAGGAGGCGAGGCTCGCATGCCCGACGGAGACCATAGGAAACGACGGTTGAACCCCGACCGGTGCCGACGTCACGACGCGGCACCGGTCGGATCTTCCTTTGGATCGCGGCCCTCGCTTGGGTCGTAACGAGTTCACCCCGCTACCCCTAGAGGCCTGCCAGCCGCGGGTTCCTGGACTGAGACCGCGATACCCCTCCGGTCCGCGGCTCTGCCACGCCAGACTCGCGTTTCCCTCGCCCTTCCTTAGCGGCTTAGCGGCTTTGCGTGCCGATCCCCTCGGCTTCGTTCCGCCTGTGAGGGGTGACTCCCAGGATCCAGCCCTCGATCCGGGCGGCTTGAAGGACGTCGTCGATGAGTTCGGGCCGGAGGTGGCGGAGCAGGGAGCCGTCGGCGTCGGCGGCCGCCAGCCAACGGGCCACGCGGCGTGCATCGCGCCGGTGTTCGTCCAAGCCGGCCTCGAGTTCGGCTTCCTTCGGATCGCCCGGGTAGATCGCCGGGTAGGCTTCCGCGATCACCGAGGCGCCAACGGGCGGGTTCCAGCCGTCGTAGGGCCAACAGTGGAGCCGCGTCCCAGGGGCCCGACGCAGGCGTAGGATCCATGGGAGGCCCGTGTGGGTGGAGGCGGCGACGCTTCCGGGGACGCCGAAGTGGAAAACCGACTTCGCCCGGCACAGGCGGTCGGCTTCGCGGCGCCATCGCGTTTCGCCGGTCCTCGCACTGGACGGCGAACCGACCTCGCTCCGCAGGTCCCGGACGCGGCATACATCGACGTCCGTGGGCCAGTGCCGCTGGAAGTCCACGAGGAAGCCGTCCCAATCCCGGGCGAGGCCGTGGCGCTCGAAATAGGCCAGCGGAAAGGACAGGGCGTGGTCGATGCCCACGATCGTGGGGATTTCCTCTCGGAGGAGGGCTTCGAGCCATCGGGCCAGGTCCCGACGCGACCATCGGCGGTCCTTGCCATGGGGGCCCGGGACCTCCGCTACAGTATTGCCGGACTCGCACAAGGAGCCCCTCAGGCCGGGAATCGGTGTCTCTGGGGCTTCGGCGCCGGAGTAGTCGATGCCGACATGGCGTTGGAAGCGCTGCATGGCGGGGGATCCTTCGTCCGCGAAGGCGCAGGCCGCAACCGCTCCCGGAACGGACTCGACCCGTGGGGCCGGGACTCGGACCATGACCGGCACATGAGCGTCGACGCAGAAGGAGTGGAGGAACTGATCGCCGCCGGGGTGGATTTCCATCGCCGCGGCTGGTCGTTGGGCACCAGCAGCAACTACAGCGTGGTGGTCGGGAGGGATCCGGTGCGGCTCTGCATCACCGGCTCGGGATTCGACAAGGGACGCCTGCGGCCGGGTCAGTTCGTCGTCGTGGACGAGGAGGGGAACCGGTTGGACGAACGTCATCCGAAGCCGTCCGCCGAGACCTTGCTGCACACGTTGCTGGTGCGTGAGGCGGCGGCGGGGGCGGTGCTCCACACCCATTCCGCCTGGGGCACGGTGCTGTCCGCGGCGGCGGTGCGGCGCGGGTTCCTGGAGATCTCCGGCTACGAGATGCTCAAGGGGCTAGCCGGGATCACGACCCACGAGTCGACGGCACGGATCGCGGTCGTGCCGAACACCCAGGACATCCGCGGGCTCGCCGCCGAGTTGCGCCCGCGACTCCAGTCGGGCGATCCCGCACTGCGTCACGGTTTCTTGATGGCCGGACATGGACTTTATACCTGGGGCAAGGACGTCGCGGAAGCCCGCCGGCACATCGAGGTGCTCGAGTTCCTGTTCGACGTGACCGGAAAGACGCTTTCTACCCCGGCGCTCTCGACGCTATAAGACGGACACCATGGCGCTGCTTCGAATCGCTGAAGAGAACCGCCTCCTCAAGGAGGTTTCCGAGATCCGTGGGCACCTCGCCCAACACGGCATCTGGTACGAGTCCTGGCCGGTCGAGGGCCGTATTGGGCCGTCGGCCACGAGCGAGGAGATCCTCACGGCCTACGAACCGGAGATCGAGGCGCTGAAGCGTCGGGGCGGCTACGTGACGGCGGATGTGATCGACGTCACCGCGGACATCCCCGGCCTGCAGGCCATGCTCGACAAGTTCAACAAGGAGCACACCCACGCGGAGGACGAGGTCCGCTTCATCGTCCGCGGCCACGGCATCTTCCACATCCATCCGCCGACCGGCCCTGTGTTCTCCATCGAGGTCGCGGCGGGCGACCTGATCAACGTGCCCGCCGGCACGCCCCACTGGTTCGACCTCTGCGCCGACCGGAACATCCGGGCGATCCGCCTGTTCCGCGAGAAGGCCGGATGGTCGCCGCTCTACACGGGAAGCGACATCGCGACGCGGTTCGAGCCGCTCTGCTTCGGCCCGAGCCACCTGCCTCCGGGCACGCGGGTGACGCCTTCACTCCCCGTCCTGCCCGCATGATCCGGTTCAAGGGTCGCGTCCTGCTCCTCGACATCGAGGGGACGGTTTCCAAGCTCTCCTTCGTCCACGAAGTGCTCTTCCCGTACGCCCGAGAGCGTGTGGGCGGATTCCTGGCCGCACAGGGTTCGGATGCCGCCGTGCAGGATGTGTTGGAGCAGATGGCCCGCGACGACGGGGCGGCCTCCTTCGCCGCCTGGTATCCCGGGTCGGCGTCAGGAATGTCGCCTGCGGATTGGGTGACGGGGAAGGTCCATGCCTGGATGGACGTCGATGCCAAGCTCACCGGCCTCAAGCGGCTCCAGGGAATGATCTGGGAAGGCGGCTTCCGTGACGGCGTCCTGAAGTCGCATCTGTTCGAAGACGTCCCGCCCGGACTGGAAGCCTGCGCCGCAAAGGGGATCTCGAACCGGATCTACTCCTCCGGAAGCGCCGCGGCGCAGAGGCTTTTCTTTCGATACAGCGAGTTCGGGGACCTGACCCGTTGGATCGACGGCTACTACGACACGACCTTCGGGCCGAAGCGTTCCGCGGCCAGCTACCGGGCCATCGCGGCCGAATGTCGCGTCCCGGCCGTGGAGATTCTTTTCCTGAGCGACGTGCCGGAGGAACTCGACGCGGCCGCGGCGGCCGGATGCCAAGTCGGGTTGATGCTTCGTCCCGGGAACCGACCCGTCCCGGGAACGCCCCATACGGAGATCCGTTCCCTGGCCGAACTGGAACTTCCCTGACGCCCGGCGGATGCGGTTGCGCGGGAGGCGGGGTGGTGGAAAATGGAAAGGGAGCGCGGCGGACACCGCGACCGTTTTGGATTCCTTCCGTTCAAAACTCGAAATGGCAATTTACACCGACGGGGACCGCGATACTTTTCGCGAGGCGTCACCCCGCCGTCACATGGCGCAATCCACCGAAACCTCTGGCGATTCGCGGCTTCTCCAAGGCTCCTCCCTCTACCGTGAGTTCCTGGCGGAGAAGGAAGAGATCCTGAAGCACAAGTGGATCGAGTCCGAGAAGCAGGGATACGACATCGGCTTCGAGGCCGCCCTTGTGGACTGGATCACGAAGCACCGGGCCGGTTGGCGGAGAGCCCGGCAGGCCTATCCGATCCGGTAGCCGAGACCGGCTGGAGCCCTTTCCAAGATCCGCGCGACTTGAAGGCGGTCCTGTGAGACCCCAAGACGCACATGTCACAGCCCACAACCCGATCCCCGCACCTGTTCCGACGGGACCGCCCAGCCGGCGGTGTTCCGCGTGGATCCATTCCCGTTGAGGTCCGCCATGCGTGAACCCGTGCTCGACGCCGCCACCCTGCAACGTTCGCTGCAGCGCATCGCCCATGAGATCGTCGAGCGGAATCCGGACGACCAGCAGGTCGTGCTGGTGGGAATCCAGAAGGGCGGGGTGCCCGTGGCGCAGCGGTTGGCGGGCATCCTGGGAGACATCCTCGGCCGCGAAGTGCCGTGCGGAGCGATCGACGTCACCTTCCATCGCGACGACCTCGACCGGCGTGCGGCCCCGGTGATCTATCCGACCGAGATCCCCGGAGACATCAACGGCTGCACGGTGGTGCTGGTGGACGACGTGCTGTTCACCGGCAGGACGATCCGGGCGGCGCTGGATGCGTTGCACGAGTTCGGAAGGCCCCGACGGGTCCAGTTGGCCGTGGTGGTCGACCGTGGGCACCGCGAACTGCCGATCAAGGCCGACTTCGTCGGGAAGAACATCCCCACGCGGAACACCCAGACCGTCGAGGTCTGCCTGTCCGAGGCGGACGGCGTGGACGGCGTCTTCCTCTCCGGCGATCCCGTCGCGGCCTGAACCCTTCCCGAACGCACATGACCTGGAACCGAAAGCACCTGCTCGACCTGGAAAGCCTCACCGCGGAGGAGATCACCCATGTTTTGGACACCGCCCGGGAGTTCAAGGCGGTCGGCGAGCGTTCGATCAAGAAGGTGCCGGCGCTGCGCGGGAAGACGGTGGTCAACTTCTTCGTCGAGCCCAGCACCCGCACGCGGATCAGCTTCGAGCTGGCCGCGCTGCGCCTGAGCGCGGACGTCATCAACTTCTCGGCCGAGGCGAGTTCGCTGAAGAAGGGGGAGACCCTTCGGGACACCGCGCGGAACCTCGAGGCGCTGAATGCGG
>CAIYXO010000564.1 GCA_903930165.1 uncultured Verrucomicrobiota bacterium
GCCTCAACCGCATCCTGCATCGGGCGTTCAACTGAATCGGCGGCACCTCGACGCCGGACTCGGCTTCCGGCCGATTACGGCTTCCCGTCGAAGACGACACCCTCGCCCATGGCCTTCTCCAGCCGCGCACGGGCCACGGCGCCATCGCGCAGCGCCTGGCTGTAGACGGTACGGGTCTGGGTCAGAGCGGTCTGGGCGGAAAGGACGTCCAACTGCGTGCCGCTGCCCGCCTCGGAGCGCGCGGTGGCGAGGCGAAGCGCCTCCTCCGCCTGCTCGATGACCCTCGCCTGCGAAAGCAGGACCTCACGCGCCTCGGACCAGCCGGAATGCGCCGTACGGACCTCCAGCTCGATGCGACGCTGGATGTCCTCGATCTCGATGCGGGACTTCTCCTCGCGGCTCTTCGCGGCCTGTACCCGCCCCTTCGTCGCCCCGAAGTCGAAGATGTTCCACGTCATCTGCCCGCCCACCGTCCAGCCGTTCAGGTCCTGGGTGAGGTCCCGGACGAAGTTGCGGCTCTGCCAGCCGTATCCGGCCGTCCCAGCCAGGGTCGGATAGTAGTCGGACTTGGCCTGGATGACCTCCTCATGGCGGAGCTTCTCCCCGGCCCGGGCGGCAGCGATCTCCGGACGGTTCGTCAGGGCTTTCACGATGGCCGCGGACACGCCCACTTCGAGGGGTTCGTCCTGCAGGCGCCCGGACACGGCGAGGGGGATGTCCTCGCCGACATCCTTGGGCACATCGAAGCCCAGCAGGTTGGCGAGCTGGTTGCGGGCGTTGCGGTGCTGGTTGCGGGCGCGGATCAACGGGGGGGCGGGCGTTCGCCAGCTCGACCTCGGCACGCAGGACGTTGAACTTCGGGACGGTCCCCGCCTCGAAGCGGCGCCGTGTGTCGGCCAGCTCGCGGTCCAACAGCTGGATCGAAGCCTCCTGCACGCGGATCTGCTCCGCGGCGAGCAGGATGTCCTGGTAGGCGATCCGGACGTCGAGAAGCGTGTTCGCCACCAGGGCCTTGTAGGAAGCGAGTGCGGCCTCGCGGGTGATCGCGGACGAACGACGGCTGGAGCTCAGGCGTCCGCCGGCGAGGATCGGCTGGGTGACCACCAGATTCGCGTTCCAGCTCTGGTTGTTCTGGAACGAAACCGCCGGTGCGCCCGGCGCGAACGCCACCTTCTCGATCCGGTTCTCGTCGATCTGCTGGTAGGCCCCCGTGGCGGCGAGCCGCGGACGCGAGACGGCCGACTGCTGGATCGCCAAGCCATGCGCCTCCTGGATCTCCTGGCGTCCCTTGAGGAGTGCGGCGTTGCCCTTCAGGGCCAGCGACAGGGCGTCGCCCAAGCCCAGGGCGTTGGTGGGCCACATCGGCGCCGCGGCGGCATGGACGGCGACCAGCAGCGTCGGGAGAAGCAGACGGTTTCTCGGTTTCATGGGAATCACGGTTGGGAAGTTCAGGGATTGGCGGCGGAACGGGCGACGCGCTCGACGAAGACGTCAACCTGTTGGCCGACATACACGGGGAACTTGGGACGGTCGAACTCGTACACGATCTGAAGGACGCGTGTGTCGACGCGCTCGAGGCTGTCGCCGGTCAGGCTGCGCTTCGGCACGACATACGGTTCGAAGCGCACGAAGCGCAGGTCCATGCGGAGCTCAGGATGACCCTTGAGCGAGGCCACCGCGGGACGGTTTGGTTCCACGAGCACCGCGTTCTGTTCGTCCACCTCCGCCCGAACCTGAAGCGTGTCGGTGTCGCCGAGGAGCATCAGGGTCTCGCCCGAGGCACCCGCCGTGGCGAACTCGCCCTCGCGGATGTTCACCTGCAGCATCCGGCCGTCCCGGGGGGCACGGATGGTCAGCAGCCCGAGATCGGTCTTCGCCTGATGGAGCTGGGCCGCGGCCACGGCCTCCGCGGCGTGTTGGGCGGCCACACGGGCCTTGGCTGCGGCCAATTGGAACCCGCGGCGCTTCACCTCGTCCTCCGTCGCCACACGGTCCTTCTCCAGCCGCGTGAACCGCGCCAACTGGTCCGTCCAATCCTCCACCAACGCCTCGTCCACCGCCGCCTGCGCCCGGATGGAGGCCACCTGCGCCTCCTGGGCCGCGATCCGCGCGACGACCTCGCGGGAATCCAGCTCGAAAAGCGGGTCGCCCTTCTTCACCGCGTCACCGGCACGGACCCTCACCGCAACCACCAGACCCGACCGCGGACTGGCGACGCGCACGTTCTCGCGGGCGGCCTCGATCAGGCCGGTCGCCGCCACCGTCGACGGATACGGGGAGCGGGCCGGGGCCGAAACGGGTCCCGGATCGGGCGGACGCTGGCCCTGCAGCCGCACCAGTCGCACCGCGGCGACCACGCCGAGCACCGCCAACCAGAAGGAAACACGCTTGAAGAGTATCATCGTCGGAAAGGTTCAGTGGGTCATGGAAACGAACTCGCCCAAGGCGGCGCCATCGAGCACCCGGGTGACCCGGCCGTCCTCCATCTCGGTGATGCGGTCGGCGTAGCGGTAGGTCCGCGGATCGTGGGTCACGATGATCACGCAACGACCGGGCGCACGGGCGACGCCGGAGAGGATGTCCATGATCTGGTGCCCCGTCGCGGAATCGAGGGCGCTGGTCGGCTCGTCGCAGATCAGCAGGCGCGGCTCGTGGACCAGTGCCCGGGCGATGGCCACCCGCTGTTGCTGTCCGCCCGAAAGCTGGGTCGGCCGCTTGTTCTCGCGGCCCTCGAGGCCAACCTGCTTGAGCAACTGCGCCGCCTTCTCCTCGGCCGTCCGGCGGCCGGCTCCATTGAGCAGCAGGGGCACCGACACGTTCTCCACCAGGGTCAGTGTGGGGATCAGGTTGAACTGCTGGAAGATGAACCCGATGTTGGACCGCCGGAACCGGGTCACCGCGCCTTTGCCCATGCCGTCGAGGCGGGTGCCGAACACCGAGACGTCGCCCTCGTCCCAGTCGAGCGTGCCGGCCACCACGCTGAGCAGCGTGGTCTTTCCGCAACCCGAAGGGCCGACGACGAGATGCAACTCGCCCTCGGCGGCCGAGAAGTCGATGCCCTTGAGCGCGACGGTCCGGGCGTCGCCGACGCCGAAGGTCTTGATGACGCCGCGGACACGGACCGCGCCGTCGGCATGGGGTGAAGCGGTAGGGGTCATCCGCGGAAGACGATGGCGGGTTCGAGGCGGGCGACCTTGCGGATGCCGAAGAGCGCGGCGAGCACGCAGATCACGAGGACGGCGCCGAAGGTCTGGACGAGGTAGAGCGGCACGAGCTTGAACGGCGGTTGGCCGGATTGGGCGACCGCCAATCCGAACAGCGCCGTCAGGCCGAGGCCCAGGCCGTAGCCGATGACCCCGACGGTGATGGCCTGGAAGAGCAGCATTCCGGCGAGCAGGCCGTTGCCGGCGCCCATCGCCTTGAGCGCGCCGAGGTTCTTCAGGTTCTCGAGGACGAAGGAGTAGAAGGTCTGTCCCGAGACCGCCACGCCGACGACGAATCCGAGGATGATGGTGGTCATGAAGGACGCCGGAATGCCCGTGTTGCGCCAGATCCAGGCGACCGTGGAACGCTCGAATTCGGGCACCGTGTAGGCCTTCATCCCGGTCTCCGCCGCGATCCTCCGGGCCACCTCCTCGGCCGGAATGCCCGGCTTCGGTTCGGCGAGGATCATGGACAGCATCTTGCGCTGGCGGGGCGCGTACTGGAGGGCCTGGTCGTAGCTGGTGAAGACGTAGGGATAGCCGAAGAAGTGGCGCTCGGTCTTGCAGATGCCGACGACCCGCGCCTCCCGGTCGTTGATCTCGAAGGTGTCGCCGACCCTAAGGCTGCGCCCCAGTCCCGCGCCCAGCCGCGTCGGCTGTGCCGCGAGCTCGTCGACCACCACGGTGTTCGGGACGCGGAGTTGCGAGATGTCGCCGTCCACCATGACGGCAGGCCGCCCGTACAGCGTTCCGCCATGCAAGCCGATCAGCTGCACCTGCTTGTCCGATCCGTCGGCCGCGCGGGCCTTCATCAC
>CAIYXO010000565.1 GCA_903930165.1 uncultured Verrucomicrobiota bacterium
GCGGAGACGTTGCCGGTGCCCCAGAGCGTGTTGCATTTCCGGCCGTGGCGGAACCATTCGTACTCGAGGCGGACCCCGGGATAGAGCGGCTTCAGGGATACCCGCCACTGCTGCAGGTTCTGGGTGGGGCCGCCCGGCCAGAGGGCCAAGGTGTCCTCGGCGCCTTCCATGCGTTGCTCCACGGAGTCCTGCGCGTAGATCAGGGTCGACGGATTGGCCAAGGCGCTGACCCGCAACGGACGGGCGATGCCTTCGCGGGTGGTGTAGTCGAGCACCGCATACTGGTTGAGCCCGTAGCTGGAGTTCAGCCACCAATCCATGGGCCATTTCGGACGTGAGGTGTCGTCGCGCCAGTCGTCGACCGTCTTGGCACCCGGGCAGCGGCCGATCTTCTTCGCACCGCCGAAATAGCTGATGTAGGCGGTGGCCCAATAGGCGACCGGATTCGTCGGCGAAAGGATGTCCTGCGAAGCCGGGGAGAGAGTCCACTGCCCGTCATTCGGCGCCGAACCGAAGCGATTGTGGAAGTAGTCGTTGTTGTCGTGCAGATACATCGTCGTGCCGATCGAGATCTGCCTCAGGCTGTTCATGCAGGACGCCTGGGCGCCCTTGGCCTTGGCCGTGGCCAGGGCCGGGAGGAGCATTCCGGCCAGGATGGCGATGATGGCGATGACGACGAGCAGCTCGATCAGGGTGAATCCCCCCGAACGGCGCGAAGAGGTGATGATCCGGTTGCCTTTTTGAAACGGCATCATCCGGGTGTATCCGGCGCCACCCGACCCCGCTAGAAAAATCCCTGACCGGTTCAGGCCCCGGTTCCAAACTCGCTGAAAATCATGGCTGAAACCGACTCCACAAAATTGTTCCATAAATATCGGTAACGTCACTTGGTGTCGTCCGGCTTCTTCGCGGCTGATCCCGTTTTTTGCGCTCCTGTTGTTCGGGAAATGAGAGTTCGCGGGCGATGGATGAAAAGGAATCCTGCACCGGGTAGGGGGCCTGCGGTTCGACTCGATCGACGCGGGAATGTAGGCCTTGCGTTCCTTCGCTGTCGGCGTCCGCGGACTACTTCCCCGAGGAGTACATCTCCAAGGCCTCGCGGGATCGTGCGTCGCCCTGAGCGGCTGCTGCTGCGAGTTTCGCCTTGGCCGCCACCATGGCCGCGGCGGCGGCTTCACGCTGTTCCGGCGTCAGGTCCGGGCGTCCGGAGAGGTTCACCAGGGAAAAGAAGGCGCCGGGGGTGTCACCGCCTCCTAGGGCGGAGCCGGCGGCGTCCGCCTGGCCGCGGACTTCGTCCGACGCCCCCTTGAAGGCGTCCTTGAGCGTGGAGGGGGCCTGTACCGCCGAGACCGCGGCCGGTCGCGAATCGCCGTCGGCTCCGCATCCCGCGGCGGCCAGGATTCCCAAGGTCGCGATTCCGACCGACAAGGTTTGGATGAATGCCTGGATTCTTCTCATGGCGCGGCCTGCAGGGGGGCTTCGCCGGTGTACCAGCGGTAGTCGTAGCCGGTCTTCGAGTAGGGAATGGTGCTCGAGTGTCCGTCCATCCAGATGATCATCGAACGCCGGTTGTGACGGAACCATTCGAACTCCCACTTGAAGCCGGGATAGAGGCCGGCGAGGGAGTACTTCCACTGGGTGAGACATTCCGTCCGCCCCGGGAAAAGACCGGTGGAGTCGTCGGCGCCTTCCATCTTCTGTTCGCCGGAATCCTGGGCGAAGAGGGTGGAAGAAGGATTCTCGAAGGAACTGATCCGGCGTCGGACCGAGGAATCCACTTCGGCGGGGTTGCCGCGGGCCGGCGGGTTCAGGACGTACTGGCTGATCCCGATGGAGGAGTTCAACCACCAAGAGGAGGGGTAGGTGAGTCCGTCCTCGCGCCATTCGTCCACGCGTTTGGCGGCAGGGCAGCGGAACATCTGCCGGGGGCCCTTGAGGTAGTTGAAATAGGCGATGCCCCAATAGGCCTCCGAGTGGTCCGAGGGAAGCAGGACCTCGGACTGCGGGCCGCTGGTCCACTTGCCGTGGTTCGGCAGGGAGTAGTTTCCGGCGCTGCCACGGTGATGGTAGTACTCGACGTTGTCCTGCGCGTAGAGAGTGGTGGCCAAGCCGATCTGCCGGGTGTTTCCCAGGCATTGGGTCTGGAGCGCCTTCGACTTGGCCTTGGCCAATGCGGGCAGGAGCATTCCGGCCAGGATCGCGATGATCGCGATCACGACGAGCAATTCGATGAGGGTGAACCCCCGACGTCCCGAATGCCCCACCGTGGTGGTCGGGTACTTCAACTTCAACATGGGGACCAGCTAAGCAAATCGGGTGGGTGCCGCGAGCGACGTTCCGGTGGCAGACTTCACGGATCCTGTCGGTTTTGTGACGAACCTGTTTCCCGTCAGGGCCCGAGGCCCCCGGAATGGGGGTCAGTCCGGCTTGGCGCCGGCGTGGCTGCGGGACCGTTCGCGGCCCAGCCACCACCAGGAAACGGCCAGGAAGATCGGCACCAGCACCGCCAGTCCCAGGCCGCAGTCCAGGGTGAGGCGCGTCCAGGCGGGCTTTGTCTTCGCGAAGGTCCTCTGGAGATAGAGCGACGCGGAGGCGAGGTAGCCCAAGGAGTCCGCGATCTGGATCAGGAACGACGCGGTGGCCACCTTGCGGGTGGCGGCGAGGAAGCGGTCGAAGAGGATGCTGTTGAAGGGGACGTAGCCGAGATAGCCGCCGAGGCCGGTCAGGATCATCCACGCGGACGGTCCAAGCATTCCCTTGGAAAAGGCCAGGGTGGAACCGCCCACCAGGATGGCACCGGCGGCGATGAGCACATGATAGACCCCGAGCGCCTTCCAATGGTCCCGGATGAACCACAGGCCGGCCAGGGCGGCGAGGACGCCGGTTCCAACCCAGGTCTCGACCCGCGCGAAGAACGCCGGGTCGGGCGGATGCCCGAGTTCCTTGAGCACATCCGCCATGAAGGTGTCCCGCAGGTCGCGGAACACCGTGAGGAGCACGTAGGGGACGATCAGGAAGACGAGGATCAGGAAGTTTTCCCGGAGAAAGCTGCGGCGGGCCTCGGCGGACATGGGATCGCGGCGGCTTCGGGTCGCGACGTCCTCGGCATTGGGCGGAGGCAGCAGGGCGAGGCCCGCGAGGCAGGCCGCGAGCAGGGGGACGAACACCAGACCGGTGGCGGCGGGCATCCAGTTCTCGGCGACGCCGCCTTTCTGCATCAGGAAGACGCCAACGGACTTCGTCCAACCGGAGGCGAAGATGAAGCTCACGCTCATCCCGAGGCCGAGGAATTCGGTCACCCGTCGTCCTTCGAGGAAGCCGAAGACGAGGCCCCAGATCATTCCGAGGGGAAGGCCGTTGACGAAGAGGCAGAGCACCCTGGCCCAGGTCGGGACGAGCGGGAGGATGGCGAGCGGCGCGAAGGCGAGACCGATCAGTCCTGCGATGAGCGCGATGCGCCGACCGGCGCCGGCTTCGCTGACGACCTTGATCCCGAGGAACTTCGAGAGCGTGTAGCCGAGGATCTGGGCGACCACGAGCAGGCCCTTCAAGTCGAATCCCCCCACCGACTGACCGGAGAAGGTCGCGGCGGAGAAGGGCTTCCGGAAGGCGTACATCGCGGTGTACGCCCCGAACGCTGAGGCCACGGCGACCGCCGTGAACAATGCCGGATGACGGTCCAGGAGGGCCGTGAAGCGGGAACGGGCGCCGTCCGGTGCGGTGTTCATCAGGGGGATCCGGGGATCAGGCCGGGACGATTTCCTCGGCCAGGCCGAACGAGAGCGTCATGCCGGCGCCGCTCAGGGCGTTGACGATGGTGACGCCGGGTTCCGGTTCATGGACGAACTCGGTCTTTCCGGGGAGCTTCGCGTAGACCCCCATCCAGCGCTCGGCGACCCGGGCGTCGGGAAGCACCGCGAAGGTGTCGAGGTACTTCGCCACGAGCGCGTCGAGGCGCTCGTGCAGGAAGGGATCCTGGGTGAGGCCGTAGTGGTGGGTGTCCCCGAGGATCACCTCGTTGGAGCCGTTCTGGGAGACCAGCACGTGGATGCCGTTGGCGATGTACTCCGGATGCGAGGCCTCGAACGCCTTGCGCAGGGCCGGGAGGGACGGACAGGGGTTGA
>CAIYXO010000566.1 GCA_903930165.1 uncultured Verrucomicrobiota bacterium
CCATTGACGCGTCATCCCGCGGTCACAGAAACCACACCATGAGCGAGATCCTCAACCCCGGCGCCCACATCCTCACGCGCCGCAATTTCCTCTCCACCTCGGGTTCCGCCGTCGGCGGCGCCCTGCTCGCCGGCTCGGCGATCTCCCAGTTCGTCCATGCCGCCGCCAGCGACGAGATCAAGATCGCGCTCGTCGGCTGCGGTGGTCGCGGCTCCGGCGCCGCCAACCAGGCCTTGAACGTCCCGGGCAACAAGCTCGTCGCCGTTGCCGACGCCTTCCAGGACCGCCTCACCGGTTCCCTGGAGAACCTGAAGAAGGAACACGGCGCCAAGGTCGACGTCCCGGCCGACCGCCAGTTCGTCGGACTCGACGGCTACAAGAAGGCCATCGCCCTCGCCGACGTCGTGATCCTCGCCACCCCGCCCGGCTTCCGCCCCCAGCACTTCGAGGAGGCCGTCCGCCAGGGCAAGCACGTGTTCATGGAGAAGCCGGTCGCCGTCGACGGCCCCGGCGTCCGCCGCGTGCTCGCCGCCGCCGAGGAGGCCAAGAAGAAGAACCTCAAGGTCGGCGTCGGCCTGCAGCGCCACCACCAACCGGGCTACATCGAGACGATGCGGCGCCTCCACGGCGGCGCGATCGGCGACATCTACCTCGTCCGCGCCTACTGGAACGACGGCGGCGTCTGGGTGAACCCCCGCAAGGAGGGCCAGACCGAACTCGAGTACCAGATGCGCAACTGGTACTACTTCAACTGGCTCTGCGGCGACCACATCACCGAGCAGCACATCCACAACCTCGACGTGGCCAACTGGGTCAAGAACGCCTACCCGGTGAAGGCCCACGGCATGGGCGGCCGCCAGGTCCGCACCCAGAAGGAATACGGCGAGATCTTCGACCACCACGCGGTCGAGTACACCTACGCCGACGGCACCACGCTGCTCAGCCAGTGCCGCCACATCCGCGGCGCCGACAGCAACGTCTCCGAGCAGTGCGTCGGCTCGAAGGGCTTCTGCGACATCAGCGGCCACAACATCCGCTTCGTCGGCGGCGGCAGCTGGCGGTACCGCCAGGAGAAGCCGGTCGATCCGTACCAGCAGGAGCACGACGACCTCTTCGCGGCGATCCGCAAGAACACCGAGTACAACGAGGCGTTCAACGGCGCGAAGTCGTCCCTGACCTCGGTCATGGGCCGCATGTCCACCTACACCGGCAAGACCATCACCTGGGAGCAGGCCCTGAACTCCAAGATCCAGCTCGCACCGGACGACTTCGAGAACCTCACCTGGAACTCCGCGTGCAAGTCCCTGCCCAACGCCGACGGGTTCTACCCCGTCGCCGTCCCGGGCAACGCCGAGTGGTTCAAGAAGGTCGTCTGAGCCGGCCCCTTTCCGGACACTCACGTCCCCTCCGCAGGCCCGCGCCGCCCACCCGGCGCGGGCCGTTTCTTTGCCGGATACCCCGACCCAGCCGGGCCCCTTCGATGGCAGTGGGATGGGATTCAGGCGTGCATCGGGCGTCAGAAAGCATTGTCCCTTGGCGGCTTGGCGCCTTGGCGTGAGAACCCCTTCCGCATCTCCCAGCGGTGGTCCGCCAGGGCCGACGTTTTTCGCAGACAAATTCCCGGGCGACGCGCGTCCTCTCCACGGAAGACACGCATGAACGCACCGGACGCACTGGAACAGCTCTACGACGCCCACGCGGGCGCCCTGTTCGCGTTCGCCCTGAACCTCACGCGTTCCGAGCCCGACGCCCGGGACCTGCTCCAGGACCTCTTCCACCGCCTCGCCGACCGTCCGATGCCGCCCGAGGTCCGGGATCCGCGTGGATGGCTGCTCCGTTCCCTGCACCACCTTTCCGTGGACCGGGTCCGCCGCCGCGACAGCCGCACCCGCACCGCCGTCCGGCTGGCCGTCGAGTCGCTCGATCTCTTTGCGCCGGCCGAGGACCCGGACGAGGCCGCCTTCCGCCACGAGCTGGCCGCCGCCCTCGGCGAACTGCCCGAGGAACAGCGTTCGGTGGTGCATCTCAAGCTCTGGGAAGGCCGCACCTTCGAGCAGATCGCCGACCTGCTCGACATTCCCGCCAACACCGCCGCCAGCCGCCACCGCTACGCGCTCGAGAAGCTGCGCGATCGGCTTCGCCCCCTTTACGACGAAATCCGCTGAATCCCCCAGGAAAGGAATCCCATGGACACCCGCAACATCCCTTCCGACCCCGGACTCCCCGAAGACCTGGAAGCCCGCATCGCCCGGACGCCTCTCGCCGCGCCGCCCCCCGACCTTCGCGCCGCCTGCCTTTCCCGCCGCGCCCCCAAGCGGGCCGCGGCAGCCACCCCGCCACTCTGGCGGCGAGTCTGGGACGGCTTTCTCGCGCCCCATCCGGTCCTCGCGACGTCCCTCGCGGCCGCGTGGATCGCCATCTTCGGACTCTGGTTCTCGACGCCCGATGTCGGGCGCCCCGTCTCGGGACGCCAAGCCAGCCTCCCCGAGGAGGACCGTCGGACCCTCGCCGCGCAGCGTGCCGAACTGATGGCGTCGCTCCGAAACGCCGGATCGGAGGAATCCGAGGAACCCCGGGGAACCGCTGAACCCAGGAACCGGCGCTCCGGCGCCCCCGCGACCCAGGCTCCGCGAAGCTCACTTTCCATGACCAACCGGTTGGCCTGACCGCCCGCCGTCCCAGCTGCCCGTCCATCTCCTTCCAACCAACAGCTCCACTCCCATGAACTTCCTCGTTCGTTTCCACATGCTGCCTCCGCGGGACCGTCGCTTCGGATTCTGGCGGACCGTCCTCGTCTACCTGCTGTCGGTGATCGCCCTGATGGTGGTCACCAGCGTCCTGGGGGCCGGCCTTCTCGAACGGGACTCGCAACGCTTCGCCGCGAGCCTGCTCCTTGCGGTCCCCAGCCTGTTGGTCGCGTTCTTCTGGAACCGGTCCGCCGTGAAGGCGGGCGCACCCGGCTTCCTCGCCGTCTGGGCCTCCCGCATCCGTGTCATCGCCTCGGTCGCCTTCGTGGCAGGAACCGCCCTCGCCCTGATCCTGGCGGTCGAAAACCGCCGTGCCGCCAAGGGATGGCAGAACCTCGAGGCGGACCTGAAGTCCCGCGGCGAACCCCTGCGTTTCATCGAAATGTTCGGACCCGCGATCCCGCCGGACCAGAACTTCGCCGACCACCCGCTCATGGCAGGGATCCTCTCTTACGCCGAGACCAATGACGCTCGCGGAAAACGGGTGTTCCGCTGGACGGGCCAGAAGAAGCAGCAGGAACTCAGCGACGCCCTGCGCTTCCCCGAGATCCCCACGCCGGAGACGAAGGAAGGGAAGAAGCTGCGTCGCACCGGTCCCGACCTCGTGGCGCTGTCCGAGGTGCTGAAGGCCGGCACCAACACGTACCGGACTTCGGTCACCGACCCGGTCACCGGCGACTCCCAACTGGTCAACAAGCCGTTCAACCTCCCGGTCCCGCCGGCGGACATGCCGCCCGCCCAGGCGGTGCTTTTCACCCTCGAGGCCAAGCGGGCCGTCTTCGACCAGATCGCCGACGCCGTCCGCCGTCCGGGCAGCCGC
>CAIYXO010000567.1 GCA_903930165.1 uncultured Verrucomicrobiota bacterium
AGGCGCCGTACTTGTCGAACATCTTGGCGTTGGCCTGCATGAGGCGCATGAGGTACTTGGCCTCGAACACGCTCAGCGAGCCGCTGTTGGCGCCGGTCTCGGTGAACCGGTCCAGCTTGTCGCTGCCGCTCAGCTCCGAGTGCAACAGCACCGGCTGCGGATGCCACGAATGGCCCTTCGCCGCCGCGGGCGTCGAATGGTCGCCGGTGATGGCGATGACGTCCGGCTTCTTGGCCAGGAGGATCGGCAGCGCCGCGTCGAAGTCCTCGATGGCCTTCACCTTCGCGGCGAAGTTGCCGTCCTCACCGGCCTTGTCGGTGTACTTGAAGTGGATGAAGAAGAAGTCGTAGTTGTCGTACTCCTTCACGTAGCGCTCGAACTGCTGCGCGATGGTCTCGGGGCCCTCGATCTTGGTCATGCCGACCAGCTGGCTCAGGCCCTTGTACATCGGGTACACGGCGATGGCGGCGGCCTTCAGGCCGTAGCGCTGCTCGAAGGTGGGGATGTCGGGCTGGTGCGCCACGCCGCGCATCAGGAAGCCGTTCGCGGTCTTCTCCTTGGCCAGCAGCGGCAGGGCGAGCTTGTAGAAGTCGGCGATCAGCTTCGCGACCTTCTTCTGGCCGGCGTTGTCGGGATCGGTCGGCTTGGACTCGGCGATGGGCAGTCCCTCGCGGTTCGGGTCGGTGTCGGTCAGGGGGCCTTCGAGGCCCTTGCCGCGGAACACGATGACGAACCGGTGCTCCTTGCCGGGATAGATGAGCACCTCGGTGGTGCCGACCTTCTTGATCTTGGAGGAGAGGATGCCGCAGAGGCGCTCGCACACCTCGGTGGCGATGCGGCCGGCGCGGCGGTCGGTGACGATGCCCTTGGCGTCGAGGGTGCAGAAGTTGGCGCGGGCGGCGACGTCGCCGTTCTTCAGCTCGATGCCGAGTCCGAGGGTCTCGATGACGCCGCGGCCGACTTCCCATTCGATGGGGTCGTAGCCGAAGAGCGCGAGGTGGCCGGGACCGGAGCCGGGGGTGATGCCCGGGGCGACCGGGATCATGCGGCCCTGGGCGCAGCCGGAGCGGGTGAGGGCGTCGAGGTTGGGGGTCTTCGCCGCTTCCAGCGGGGTCAGCCA
Organism: uncultured Verrucomicrobiota bacterium; assembly: GCA_903930165.1. Taxonomy (GTDB): domain Bacteria; phylum Verrucomicrobiota; class Verrucomicrobiia; order Limisphaerales; family UBA9464; genus SXXZ01. The sequence goes on from CAIYXO010000567.1 coordinate 1,121, forward strand.
ACCTTGGGATTTGGTGGCCAGGTCGCCCAGCCCGTCCAGGACGATGAGGGCCATCTTGGCACCGGTCTTGACCTGGAGTTTCGCGTACACGTCGTCGAGTTTGCTCATGGGAAAATCCAAAAAGGGGTTGTGCTTGGCGGGACCGTCCCGGGCAACCGGGTCTCCCGCCGAGGGACCGCGAAGTTGTTGTTCGGCCGGACCATCGTCAACGCTGCATTGGGGGAGGGAGAGAAGAGGTTGAAGGGATGAAGGGTTGAAGCGGGGGAAAGGAGGAGAGGGGGAGTTGTCAGGGGTCGTTGCCGGTGATGCGGGAGCGGATGGCTTCGGTGGTGCCCTCGACGATCTCCTCGCCGACGTCCCCGATGACACGCACCTGCCGGCGCACGGCGCGGAGGGAGTCGCGGGTCAGTCCCAGGAACGCGCGCGGGGAGAGGACCGTCTGGGCGGCGCCGGTCAGCAGCAGAAGCGGGTTGAGTTCCGGCATCCGGCGCATGGAATCCCAGACCGCGCCGGGGGCTTCGGACCGCTCCTCGCGGACCCAGTCGAGCAGCCGGACGCTGGTCAGGCATCCGACCATGGAGCCGAGGATCAGCACGTGGTAGTCGCGGATGGTCTGTCCGAGGAAGGTTCCGAGCGTGTCGGGCACCACCTTGAGGATCATTCCCCCGAGCAGCGGGCCGAGGGCGGTGAGGGCGCTGCTGAGGGCGAGGAACACCGCCACGTACGGGGCCTTGTTCGCGGGCGACAGCTTGATCATCAGGTGGAACTGGCAGAGCTGGAACCCGGCGGTGGTGGCGCCGACGACGAGGTAGCCGAGGG
>CAIYXO010000568.1 GCA_903930165.1 uncultured Verrucomicrobiota bacterium
CATCGCCGCGTACTCCGCCTTCCTCAGCCGGGTGTACATGGTGTTCCCCAGCACCACGATCAGGCCGGTCAACGTGATGAAGAACACGTTGTTGACGAAGATCGGGTCGGACGAGCTGATCGGCAGGCAGGCGGCGAAGTACATCAGCAGCACCGCGACCGTCGCGACGATGCTCTGGACGGTGTTCCAGCGGAGGAGGAGTCCGACCGCGAGCAGCACGAGGTTCAGGCCGGCGTAGTAGGTCGAATGGCTGCGGAGCGTCGCATGGATGATCCACGCCATGCAGCCGGCCGGGACCATCGCCAACGCCACCCCCAAGGCACGGTGCCAGCGGCGTCCCCATGGCGTGTAGATGAGGAGACCCACCAGGAACATCACGCCGCTGAAGGCGAACCGCACCGCCAGCAGGCGCCGCCACTGTCCGGGGTCGTACATGACCGCGTCGACGATCGAGCCCAACGGCAGCACGATGCAGGTGAGCACCACGCCGACCTTGATGCGTTGGAGTGCCGTCTGACGGTCGAACTCGTCGTAGCTGCGAATGGTCTCGGCCGGGGTCGCCATGGGCGGTTGGCGGGCCGGTCAGGCCGGCTTCCGGATCTCCAGGAAAAGGTTCACCCCCGTGGGGTCCGCGCCGACCTGCGCACAACCGGGCGGGACACCTGCCGGAACCAGCCGTTCCATGGCGGCGCGGTCGCGGTAGATCAGGTGCCATTCCAGGAGGAAATCCATCGAGTGGCGGAACGGCTTCGAGGCGTCGACGTTGGTCACTACCATCAGGCCGCCGGGTGCGAGCAGGTGGTAGAAAAGCTCGTTGAGTCGGCGGCAGATCCGGTCCGAGACGTAGTCGAACAGCCCTGCGCAGTAGACGAGGTCGTATTGTCGGACCGCGGAAGTCCCGCTGATCTTTCCCGCCTCCTTGAGGAGTTGGTTGATCGATTTCTCGGCGAGGTTGATCCCGGAGCGGCGTCCGTGCGCGGACCGGACCTCCGAAAGGGAAGTCCGCGTGAAGTCGAGGGTCTGGGGGTTGAAGTCGAAGAGCTGGAAGTCCGCCATGTCGGAGGCGGCGTCCTCGGCGAGGAACTCCTGGACCTCCCGCGCCGGACCGCATCCGAGGTTGAGGACCTGGAGGCGACGTCCGGCCTCGAGCGTGCGCCGCGATTCCCCGGCCAGGCAGCTCTTGAGGTACTTGATGCGGTTCCGGTGGGCCATCGCCGGCGGGTTTTGGAGGAAACACACGTTGACCAGCTTGGCGAACATCGTCGCGCCCTCATGGGGATCGCGGAGGATCATGTTCACCATCTCGTAGTCGCCGGCGTAGCCCAGGGGCTTCTGGTAGGTCCGGTAGACGAACGGTGAGCAAAGCACCAGCGGATGGAGTTGCCGCCGCGCGTAGGCCCGGTGGGCGGGCCTCGCGTCCTCCTCCACCTTGTCCGCCACCTGGTCGAAGTGGGTCATCCAACCCTCGATTTCGGGCAGCATCCGCGACTCGAGTTCGATCAACACCTCCCGCTCCATGTCGACCCGGCTGCCCGAGGCCTCGGAACGGACGCCCAACTCGACCTGGTCCAGCCATCGCCGCAGGTCCAGCAGCAGCGTCTGGAAATCCGCGACCGCCACCTTGAAGTCGGGAAGGACCGCCCGGACCTTGGCCCATTCCGCCATGAACTCCGAGAAGTCCGACCGAAGCCGGTCCGGCTGCGAGATGGGCGAGAACAGGTCGATCTCCAGCCACGCCTCCTCCAGCGTGGCCTCGCAGACGATCATGATCCCGGCGTTGACGATGTTCGAGACCACCGCACGGCCGTTGTAGGCGAGGCGTTCTCCGATGCTGATCCGGAATTCGCTGAGGACTTCGGAGAGCTGGAGGATGCTGAACGGGTTGTAGACCTCGAAGACGACCGTGTAGCGGGTCAGCCGGACAGGTGTGGCCCGGATCTCGGCACCTTGGCTGTTGCGACAGGAGATGAGCGTCTCCCTTTCGCCAAAGCTGTTCAACAATCCGGGTGGCGTCATCGGGTTCGGGGTTCCGACTCAGGGATTCGGTTCTGTTCCCATGCAGGCCCTGTCGGTCTCCGGCGCCTCCGAAGCCGAACTGGGGGGGTGACAAAGGCTCTCGGCGGCTCTATCCACGCGCCAAGCTTAACTCCTGCAATTCACCTGCATGCAAGACCCATCGTGCAATTGCAGGATTTAACCTAAAGTGTCCGGCGAGGATTCCGATCCACCCGGGCAGCATTCCCGCCATGGACTCCAGACTTCTCTCGAAATCATCCTTCGCAACCGCCATCGCGTTCGCGCTCGGGAATCCGGCCAATGCCGAAGGCTTCCGGAGCCCGACCCTGGGCGCCCAAGGCCTGGCTCTCACCGGTGGTCGCAGGGCCTTCATCGAGGACGCCTCCGCTTCCTGGCACCAGCCTGCGAATCTCACCGCATTGCAACGTTGGGAGGCTTCGGCGGAGGTCACCTTCGTCCACCATCAGGTCGACTTCCAATCGGGCGTGGGACTCGGCCCGGCCTCGACCGTGGATCCCTGGAAGTTCCTGCCGTCGGTCTTCGCCGGCGGTCCCGTGGCGGATCGGGTGGCCTTCGGCCTGGCGGTGACGGCACCCTACGGTCTTGGGATCAACTGGGACCGGAACGGAGCCTTCCGCTACACCGCTCCCTACGAGACCGCACTCCAGACCCTCAACGTCGGTCCGTCGATCGCCTACAAGGTCTCCGACCAACTTTCGATCTCAGCGGGGCTCGACGTGCTGTGGGGCGAACTGAAGTTCCGCCAGGCCGTCCCTTGGGGACTGCTCTCCGGCGGATTGCCGCTTCCGGATGGGAATGTCGCCGCGACGGGCGACGGCCTGGCGTTCGGCGGCAACCTTTCCGCCACCTGGGAATTCCGGCCCGGCACCCGGGTCGCGGTGGGACTCAAGATCCCCACGGAACTGAACATGGACGGCCGGTTGGAGGCCTCGCAGGTTCCTCTCGCGGGTGACCTCGGCTTCAACTTCGGCACGGCCCTGGCCACGCCCACGGTGGTCACCCTCGGGATCGGACACCGATGCTCGGAGCGGTTCAGCGTCCAGGCGGACCTCGAGTGGATCCAGTTCTCCCGCTTCGAGACCTTGCCGATCCGGGTCGACGCCCCGCCCGGCGTCTCGTTGCCGGGACTCGGCGACATCCGCCAGGACTGGCGGGACACGGTCACCGCGGGAATCTCCGGCGAATGGAGGTTCTCGGATCAGTGGAGCCTGCGCGGCGGCTACCAGTACTTCATGACACCCGTTCCTGAGGCGACGCTCTCGCCCCTGATCCCGGATGCGAACCAGAACGTGGTCTCGGCGGGCATCTCTTGGCGGAATGGCAACCACCGGGTGGACGCCTCCTACGCCCGCGTCTTCTACGAGGAC
>CAIYXO010000569.1 GCA_903930165.1 uncultured Verrucomicrobiota bacterium
CGCACGGGTCCGGGTGGTGGCCCGGAGCCGCGAGGATTCCGGTGTCCCGCGGGTCGACCCGGCGGTCGGCCGCCAGATCGGTGGCGGGGGGCATCCCAACCGGAGCGCTTTCGAGTCGGCTCCCGGAGCCGCCCGCCAAGGAGTCCGGCCGACGATCCGGTGCGTGATCGCCGACGACCATCCGATCGTCCTCCAGGGACTCGCCCTCGCGTTGCGCCAGGAGCCGACGATCCAGCTCCTGGTGGAAGCCCAGGACGGGCATTCCGCGTTGGAGTCGGTGGTGACCTTCCAGCCCGACGTGGCGGTCCTGGACATCCACATGCCGGGCATGGACGGCCTGGAGGTCGCGAGGGCGCTGAGGCTGCAGGCCCCCCAGGTGCGGGTGGTGTTCCTGACCGGTGACCGGGACGAGGCGCGGTTTTCCGAGGCCATGGCGTTGGGCGCACGGGGCTACCTGCTGAAGGAGATGGCATTGAGGGAGGTGGTGGCCGGCATCCAGGCCGTCGCGGCCGGACAGCGGTTCATCAGCCCGGCGATGAGCGATTGCCTCTACCGGCGTTCGGCGTGGTCGCCGGAGGCGCCGGCCCGGCCCCAGGGCATCGACGCCCTCACACCGACGGAACGTCGGATCCTGCGGATGGTCGCCGCCGACCTGACGAGCAAGGAGATCGCGGAACACCTCGGGATCAGCCACCGGACGGTCGAGAACCACCGGGCGAACTGCGCGTTGAAGTTGAACCTGCGGGGCAGCCACTCGCTGCTGAAGTTCGCCTTCGACCACAAGGCCCAACTGGTCTGAACCGGCGGCGTCGAATCGCCGCGCGGGGTGAACGGCTGTGTTTTTTACAGCATCACCGTATTCGGTTCACCCATTCGGGTGAATGGAGAGCCGGTTTCGGATTGGGCCCGACGTCGGATGGGGCTTAGCTGGGTGTCGCGCGCCGTGGCTTTCGCGGCGCGGAGACCCGGATGACCGAATCCGCCGACAACCCGGAAGGCGCTTCCCCGGACGCTGAAACGTCGCCGGCCGTGGAGCCGTCCCTGTGGCGCTGGGGCCGTTCCGCGTGGCTGTTGCGTTACCCCGACGGCGCACCCGCCTTGTTGCCGGCCCGGCTTCGGGATTCGCCTCCGCCCGGTCTGGCCGAGGCGGTGGCGGCCTTCTCGACACTGCTGCTGGAGTTCCACGATGAGGCGCCCGAGGCGGACCGGTTGACCCGCTGGCTGCGGGAGACGCCGGAAAGCCGCAGGGCCGCGGATCCAGGGCGTCGGATCGAGATTCCCGTGCGCTACGACGGCGAGGATCTCGAGTCCGTGGCGCGGGCCGCAGGGATGGACCGCGCGGAAGTGGTCCGACGTCACGTGGGCTCGCCGTTCCGTGTGCGCTGCCTCGGATTCAGCCCGGGATTCGCCTATCTGGACGGGTTGGATCGGGCCCTGCGCCTTCCGAGGCGATCCACGCCGCGGCCACGCGTCGCGCCGGGCTCGGTGGCGATCGGCGGCGGCCATGCCGGCGTCTATCCGGTGCCCAGCCCCGGAGGCTGGAACCTGCTCGGCACCACCCCGGTGCGGCCCTTCGATCCGTCGGCCGCCGTCGAAGAGGAACGCTTCCTCTTCCGGGCGGGGGACAGGGTCCGCTTCGTCGACGACCCGTCGGCGACGCCGGATCCGTTCGTGCCGCCCGCGTGGACGGAACCGGAGTCGCCATGGATGCGCGTGCTCGCGACCGGGGCGGCGCTCGGGATCCAGGATCCGGGAAGGCCCGGCTGGCGCCGGTTCGGGGTGCCGCCCGGCGGATGGCTCGACCCGGACGCCGCCCGGGCCGCACACCGGCTGCTGGGCCAACCGGAAGACCTGCCGCTGGTCGAGTTCGCCGGCGGGGGACAGGTGTTCGAGGGACTCGTCGCGATGGTGGTCGCCATCACCGGGGCCGATCCGCGGGGGGAGGTCGTCGGACGCCGCGGCGAGGTGCGTCCGGTGCGTCCCTGGTCGAACACCGTGCTCGCCGCCGGCGAACGCCTGCGCTTCCGGGGCGCGTCGGACGGGGTTTGGAGCTGCCTTGCGATCCGCGGAGGCGTCGAGGCTCCCCGTGTGCTGGGCTCCGCCGCGCTCCATGCGCGCGCCGGACTCGGGGCCTCCCCGCTCGCCGGCCAGGGATTCCGTGGCCGGTCGGATCCGTTTCCCCCAGGCCTCGCGGGCGCCGGACGTTGGATCGATCCGGTGCGGATCCCGGGTCGCCGTGAACGCACGGTGCGCGTCTGGCCGGGTCCGCAGGCCGGGGCGTTCGGCGCGGAGGCCGTCGAGCGGTTCCTCCGCGGCCCGTGGACGGTCGATCCCCGATCCGACC
>CAIYXO010000570.1 GCA_903930165.1 uncultured Verrucomicrobiota bacterium
GACCAGTCCGGCGAGGCAGGGCAGCAGCACCCGTTTCGCCCGATTCGCCAGCAGTGCCTTGAGTCCGCGACGTCTCCAGAGCATCGCGGTGAAGTAGCCGCTCACCAGCATGAACAGCGGCATCCGGAACCCGTGCACGAACGCCTGGAAGACGAACAGCGACGTGCTCTGGCTGACGTCCTCCGCCATCCACGCCGGACCGAGGGAGAAGGACAGCGCGGCATGGTAGACGATTCCGAGCAGCATCGCGGCCGCGCGCAGGGCGTCGAGGTCGTGTCGGCGAGGTGAGGTGGTCATGTTCGATGGCAACGGTATCGGATCCGCTTCCGGGCCGACCCGGCCCGGATCCAGCGGACCCGGGCCCGCCGGCTTCCCTGGGCGAGGTAGGTCCGGCGGACCCGGCGCTCCCGGAGCGGACGCGTCCCCCGCATCCCTCCCCGGAAAACCGGCCACCACCGAAGACGACTTCCGCGATTCCAGCCGCGGCATCACCGGTCCGGTCGATGTCCGCAGAGGAAACGCGCCGGAAAGCCGGATCCTGACCGTGTTTCCGCGGAAGAATTCGACGCGGCGGACCTTCGCGGGGCCAACCGACCGTCTGGACGGCGGCTTGGAAGCCGGAGTTGTGGATCTGTGCCGCCATGGTCCCCGGGAACGAATCAGGCGGATGCGGTCGGCGGATGCAGGCGGACCGTCAGGGACTCGAAGCCCATCACCCGACGGTAGCCGACCTCGTCCTCGACGCGTTCCACGGCTTCCAGCACCTCCACGCGGCCGACCTGTTCGACGAGGGCCTGCAGCAGGGACCGCAGCAGCAGCCGCGCATGGGCCGCCCCGAGGCAGAGGTGCGCACCCGCGCCGAAGGCCATGTGCGGGTTCGGCTTGCGGTCCAGCCGGACCTCCTCCGGACGGTCGAACACGGTCTCGTCGTGGTTCGCCGAGGCCCAGCACAGCGAGGCCCGTTCCCCGGCCTTCACCGTTTCCCCATGGACCTGCGTGTCGGCCGGACAGACGCGTCCGATGTGGGTGATCGGCGAGGTGTGGCGGAAGAACTCCTCGCAGGCGTTCACGATCCGCTTCGGGTCTTCGCGCAGGAAGGCCAACGCCGCGGGGTTCCGGCCGAGATAGGCGAGCGCGGAACTGATGGAATGGATCACCGTGTCCCGGCCGCCGGCGAAGGTGAGGTTGCCGAAGCCCATCCTTTCTTCCCGAGTCAGCCGCCGGCCGCGGAACTCGACGCGGGTCAACATCCCGAAGAAGTCGTCGCCGGGCGCGGACTCGGCGCGGTCGAACTGGGCCTCGAGGTAGGCCTCCAGCGCGGCTCCCTTTCTCCCGCCGCCAACGCCGTCGCGGAAGACGTGCGTGCCCCAGCCGATCCAGGTGTCGGCCTCTGAGTCGGGCACGTTGAGCAGGATCGCCAGCGCCCGGGACTGGAGCGGCAAGGCGAAGCGCCGCACCACCTCCACGGGTCCCGCCGCCAGCGCCTCGCGGACCAGGCCGCCGACCAACTCCTCCACCCGGCGGATCATCTCCGGCTCACGGGCACGCCGGAACAGGGGCTCCACCAGGTCGCGGTATTCCGTGTGTTCCGGGGGATCGGTCTCGATGGGAAGCTGGCGGACCGAGCGGACGTCCTCCTCGGAAGGGATCGGCACTCGGAAGGGCGCGTCCGAACTGAAGGTCTTCCAGTCCTTGGCCGCCTTTCTCACGTCGTCGTGCCGGAGGATCATCGGGACGGGACTGCCTTGGAACTCGGCCTTGAGGACGCCGGACTTCACACGTGCTTCGTGGAACGGATCGGTGGGCTTTTCCATGGCGGGGATCGGGGAAAGGGACCGGGCAATCCTGACACGGAGGCCGCGCGGATTGCAAAGGCCCGGGAGGCCGTTGTCCGTTGTCCGGCTTTTCCATGGTCACGTTCACCGCTTCAACGCTGCAACCCAGCCACCCCTGTCGAATCCGTCCGACTCAGGCCCGGCTCCGCTGCAGAACCTCCTTCACCTTCGCCACCAGGGGTTCGATGCCGAACGGCTTCTGGAGAAAGGCCACGCCTTCCTGGACCACTCCGTGCGTGGCGATGACGTCGGCCGTGTAGCCGGACATGTAGAGGCACCTGAGGCCCGGATTGGTCGCAAGCAGCCGTTCATGGAGCTGCCGGCCGTTCATGCCCGGCATCACCACGTCGGTGACCAGCAGGTCGATGCGCCCCGGGAACCGCGCCACCACATCGAGGGCCGTCATCGGATTGGCGGCGTCGAGGACGGTGTACCCCTGGCGCTGGAGCACCTGGCGGGTGAACCGGAGCACCTGCTCCTCGTCCTCCACGAGCAACAGGGTGCCCTGGGAACTCTCCACGGGAGCCGGGGCGGAAGGCGACGGAGAGGCCGTGGCTTCCATCGACGAGCGGGGGAAATGGATCACGAACCGGGATCCATGGCCCACGGTGCTGGCGACGTCGATGACGCCACGGTTCTGGGTGACGATGCCGAAGACGGTCGCCAGGCCGAGGCCGGTTCCCTTGCCGACCTCCTTCGTGGTGAAGAAGGGTTCGAAGATGCTGGCCAGCGTCTCGGCGCTCATCCCGTGACCGGTGTCCTCGACCAGCAGCCGGACGAACTCCCCGGGCGGAACCCCGGGATGCGCCGCAAGGGCCGACTCGTCCAGTGCGACATTGGCGGTCGAGATGGTGATGCGGCCGCCGCCGTCCATGGCGTCGCGGGCATTGACGCAGAGGTTGGCGAGCACCTGGTCCATCTGGCCGGGATCGATGGTCACCGGCCAGACCCCAGCTCCCGGTTCCCAGGAAAGCGCGATGTTCTCGCCGATCAGGCGGCGGAGCATCTTCAGCATGCCGCCGATCGTCTGGTTCAGGTCCACCACCTTCGGAACAGCGGTCTGCTTCCGGGCGAAGGCGAGCAGCTGACGGGTCAGGTCCGCGGATCTCTCGGCGGACCGCCGGATCTCCTCGAGGTTGTCCCTCAGGGCCGAGTCCTCCGGGGTGTCCATCAACGCAAGGGTGGTATAGCCGAGGATGGCCTGGAGCATGTTGTTGAAGTCGTGGGCCACGCCTCCGGCGAGGCGACCGACCGACTCCATCCGTTCCGCCCGCGCGAGCAACTCGCGCAGTCCCCGCTCCTTCTCCTCGGACCGGCGCCGCTCCGAGATGTCGGTATGCGTCCCGAACATCATCACCGGCCGACCGGCCTGGTCCCGGGTGATGACGCGGCCGCGGTCCTGGATCCAGACCCAATGGCCGTCCTTGTGACGCATCCGGCACTCGCACTCGTAGTAGTCAAGCCGCCCCTCGAAGTGGTCCTTCAACAGGGTTTCGGAACGGCCCAGGTCGTCCGGATGGGTGAGCCGGATCCACGTGTCGATCGAGACCGGCTGCAGTTCGGCAAGGGTGCACCCGAGGATTTCGGCCCAACGTTCGTTGAAGACCGTCTCGCCGGTCTGGATGTTCCACTCCCAGGTCCCGACCCGCGCCGCCTCGATGATGCTGGCCAACCGGACACGTTCCTCGCGCAACGCCGCCTCGGCGGCCCGGATGTCGGAGATGTCCTGGAGCGCGCCGACGAGGCGGACAACGCGTCCGTCCTCGACTTCCGGCGTTCCGATCGATCGGACCGGCACCTGTCGTCCCTGGGCGGTCGTCAGTACCAGTTCCAGGTCGTAGGAACGCGCATTCTCCACGGCTTCGCGGACGGCGGATTCGATCACGGGCCTCGACTCAGGCGAATAGAAGGCGAAGGCCCGGCCGAGGTCCGGGACGAACCCGTCGGGAACCTGGTGGATGCGCCGCACCTGCTCGGACCAGGTGAGGGTGCCCGGAACGGATCCGAGCACCTCCAGCTCCCATCCACC
>CAIYXO010000571.1 GCA_903930165.1 uncultured Verrucomicrobiota bacterium
CCATCAAGCAGGTCGCCTCGGGCCGCTTCGGCGTCACCCCGGCCTACCTCGCCTCCGCCCAGGAGATCGAGATCAAGATGGCCCAGGGCGCCAAGCCCGGCGAGGGCGGCCAGCTTCCCGGCCACAAGGTCACCCCGCTCATCGCGAAGCTCCGCTACTCCGTGCCCGGCGTGCCGCTCATCTCGCCGCCGCCGCACCACGACATCTATTCCATCGAGGACCTCGCCCAGCTGATCTACGACCTCAAGCAGGTCAACCAGCGCGCCAAGGTCTGCGTGAAGCTCGTCGCCTGCGCAGGCGTGGGTACGGTCGCCGCGGGCGTCGCCAAGGCCTACGCCGACGTCGTCCTCATCTCGGGCCATGACGGCGGCACCGGCGCCTCGCCGTTGAGCTCGATCAAGAACACCGGCGGTCCCTGGGAGTTCGGCGTCGCCGAGGCCCAGCAGACGCTCATGCTGAACGACCTCCGCTCTCGTCTCGTGATGCGGACCGACGGCGGAATGAAGACCGGACGCGACCTCGTCATCGCCGCCCTGCTCGGCGCCGAGGAGTACAACTTCGGAACGGGCGCGCTCGTCGCGGCGGGATGCGCGATGTTCCGCGTCTGCCACCTCAACACCTGCCCGGTCGGCGTCGCCACCCAGAAGGAGGAGCTCCGGCTCAAGTTCCGAGGCAAGCCCGAGAACCTCGTGGCCTTCTTCAACGGCGTCGCCCAGGAGATGCGCGAGATCCTCGCCCAACTCGGATTCCGCAAGCTGGACGAGATCATCGGCCGCACCGACCTGCTCACCCGCAAGGAGCTCACCGAGTTCGCCGAGGAGCTGCGTCCGCGCATCGCCAGCCTCCAGCTGGACAAGCTGCTCTACCAGGTGGACCCGAGCGGCACGGCAGCCCGCATCCACACCCGCGAGCGCAACGAGCGCTTCGGCGACAGCTCGCTCGACGACAAGATCATCACCGACGCCCGCGTCGCCCTCCAGGGCAAGGGAGTCGCGCGCCTCAGCTACCGGATCAACAACGTTCACCGGAACATCGGCACGAAGGTCTCCGGCCAGATCGGGTACCAGTTCGGCGACGTCGGCCTGCCCGACAACTCGATCGACGTCACCCTGCGCGGCTCCGCCGGGCAGAGCTTCGGCACCTTCCTCGCGAAGGGCGTCCGCCTGAAGCTCGTCGGCGAGGCCAACGACTACGTCGGCAAGGGCATGAACGGCGGCGAGATCGTCGTCCGCCCGCCGGACGGCGTGAAGTTCCGCTGGAACGAGAACAGCGTCGTCGGCAACACCTGCATGTACGGCGCCACCGGCGGCCGTCTCTTCGCCGCCGGCCGCGCCGGTGAACGCTTCTGCGTCCGGAATTCCGGCGGCACCGCCGTCGTCGAGGGCGTGGGCGACCACGGCTGCGAATACATGACCGGCGGCACCGTCGTGGTGCTCGGCGAGACCGGCCGCAACTTCGGCGCCGGCATGAGCGGCGGGCGCGCCTATGTCTTCGATCCCGAGGACCTCTTCCCGAAGCGCTACAACAACGCGATGGTCGGACTCCAACGCCTCACCGACGACGACGAGGCCAAGAAGGTCGCCGGCCTGGTCAACGCCCACGTCGAGGCCACCGAATCGCCCTTCGCCCAGGCCCTCCTGAAGGACTGGTCGAATGCACGCACGAAGTTCTGGGTCGTCGTGCCCCACCCGGCCGTCGCCCCGCCGAGCACTCCGCCGGTCCACGAGGTGGAACCGAAAACCCCTCCCGCCGCCGCCAAGGCCTGATCTGCCACCGCAGCGCGGGCCGGCCCCGGTCACGGGG
>CAIYXO010000572.1 GCA_903930165.1 uncultured Verrucomicrobiota bacterium
AACAACCCGGAAGCCTTCCTATGCGCTTCATCGGACTCAGACAGTGGCACTGGTACGACCTGGTCCTGTTGCCCCTGTTCGCCTTGGTGATCTACCCCGACCGGGTCGCAGCGTGGTTCACCGAAACCACCGGCCGCGAAACGAATTGGCTCCACGCCATCGCGATCTCCGTGGGCGCCCTGGCGGCCGCCATCCTGTTCGTCGCCCGCATCCAGACGACCCACCCGGAACTCACCTGGCAGAATTTCTGGGTGATACTCGCCCTCCTCGGCCTCTTCCGCGCCGCGATGACCATGATCCGCAACCTCTTCGGCTTCGACGACTGACCGCCCCATAGGTCCTATCAGTCCCATCCGTCCCACCATTGGCACTCCCCCCATCTTCGACGAGAGTCCCACCCGATGAGTCCCGCTCCCGAAGGTGCCGCGATCGACCGCCAGGAACGCCTGCTCCAGACCGCCGAGGGCCGTCGTCTCGCCGAAAACGCCGGCCGCTCCGCCAACTGGCAGCGCTGGGGCCCCTACCTCGCCGACCGCCAGTGGTCCACCGTCCGCGAGGACTACTCCGAGAACGGCACCTGCTGGGAGTACTTCCCCCACGACCACGCCCGCAGCCGCGCCTACCGCTGGGGCGAGGACGGCCTGCTCGGGTTCACCGACCGCCAATGCCGGCTCTGCTTCGCCCCGACCTTCTGGAACGGCCGCGATCCGATCCTGAAGGAACGCCTCTTCGGCCTCACCAACGCCGAGGGCAACCACGGCGAGGACGCCAAGGAATCCTGGTTCCACCTCGACTCCACCCCCACCCATTCCTACGCCAGCGCCCTGTACCGCTATCCCCAGGCCGAGTTCCCCTACGCCCGCCTCGTCGAGGAGAACCGGCGCCGCGGCAAGGACGCCCCGGAGTTCGAACTCGCCGACACCGGCGTCTTCGACGGCGACCGCCGCTTCGACATCACCGTGGAGTACGCCAAGGCCGACGTGGAGGACCTGCTCATCCGGGTGGAGATCGTCAACGCCGGGCCCGGGGAGTCGGCGATCCATTTCCTGCCGACCTTCTGGTTCCGCAACACCTGGACCTGGGACTGCACCCACGAGGGCTGCACCCCGCGGCCGCGGATGCGGGCGATCTCCGAGGTCGAGGTCGACTGCGAGCATCTCACCCTCGGACGCTACCGGTGGGAAATCCTCGGCGAGCCGACGGCTCCTCCGCTGCTGTTCACCGAGAACGAGACCAACCATGTCCGCCTGCACGGGACGCCCAACGCCGGCCCCTACGTGAAGGACGCCTTCCACGAACGGGTGGTCGGCGGAAGGACCGAGGCCGTGAATCCCGACCTCGTCGGGACGAAGTCGGCGGCCTGGTTCCAGGCCGTGCTGCCCCCGGGCGGCTCGCGCGTCTTCCGCCTGCGGCTGAAACGTTCGGACCAGGTCGGCTCCGTCGACGTCGATGGCTTCGAGCGGGTCTTCGCCCGACGCCGAGCCGAGTGCGACGCGTTCTACGAGGCCGTCCTCTCCCCCGGGTTGTCGGACGGCGAACGCCTCGTCTCCCGGCGCGCCTACGCCGGCCTGCTCTGGTCCAAGCAGTTCTACCACTACGTCGTCGAGGACTGGCTGCTCGGCGATCCCGCCACGCCGTCGCCGCCCGCCGCCCGCCGGAAGGGACGCAACCGCGAGTGGCGGCACCTGCACGCCCGCGACATCCTCTCGATGCCCGACAAGTGGGAGTACCCCTGGTTCGCGTCGTGGGATTCCGCGTTCCACATGATCCCG